>NZ_PIRM01000001.1:300000-600000 GCF_003049735.1 Campylobacter concisus
ACCTTTAGGTGGTGATATTTTGAGACGAAATTTAAATTTTCATTTCTTCTCATCGCACCCTTTAAGAGTCCAAGCTCAAGTAGCATCTGAAAACCATTGCAAATTCCTAAGATATAGCCGCCTTTTTTTGCATGCTTTTTTACAGCTTGCATAGCTGGGCTAAATTTAGCTATCGCAGCCGTTCTTAGATAGTCGCCGTAGCTAAAACCACCAGGCAAAACGACTAGATCAGCATCGATCTTATCTTCTTTGTGCCAGATGATCTGTGTTTGGCATCCAAGTAATTTAAATGCGTGAGCTGTGTCTTCTTCGCAGTTTGTGCCAGGAAAAAGTATGATCGCTACTTTCATAGCACGATCTCATAGTCTTCGATGACGGTATTTGCTAAAAGCTCTTCACACATCACTTTTAGCTGCTCATTTGCTTTGTTTTTATCGCTCTCATCGATATCTAAAACGATTTGTTTGCCTATTCTGACATTTGATACACCGCTAAATCCAAGAGAATTTAAAGCATGCTCCACTGCTTTGCCAGCAGGGTCAAGGACCCCACTTCTTAATGCTATATTTACAACAGCTTTCATCTTTGTCCTTAAGAAAGAATTCTTCTTAAAACTTCTTCGTAAGCGACTTTTACGCTACCAAGGTCTTGTCTAAATCTATCTTTATCAAGTTTTTCATTAGTTTTAGCATCCCAGAATCTACAACTATCAGGGCTTATCTCATCAGCTAAAATGATATTGCCATCTTTGTCGATACCAAATTCTATTTTAAAATCAACTAATTTTAGATCTCTTTCGGCAAAAAATTTAAATAATATAGAGTTGATCTCTCTTGCTGTGTGTCTTAGAGTTTGAAGATCTTTTTCGCTCTTTACTAATCCCATAATGATACAGTGCTCATCTGTTACTAATGGATCGTGCAAATCATCGTTTTTGTAGTAAAACTCAACAAGAGCAAAAGGTAAAACTGTGCCTTCTTTTATGCCAAGCCTTTTGCTTAGTGAGCCAGTTGCGATATTTCTAATAACAACTTCAAGAGGTATGATCTCGCATTTTTTGACTACTTGCTCAGTGTCGCTGATAGTCTCAACTAAGTCAGTTACGATGCCTTTACTCTCCAAAAGCTTAAAAAGCTGTGTTGAAATTTTATTATTTAATGCGCCTTTTCCAGCTTCGTTGCCTCTTTTTTGAGCATCAAATGCTGTTAGATCGTCTTTAAATTCAGCCACAAGCAAATTTGCATCGTCTGTGGCATACATTTTTTTACCTTTTCCCTCGTAAATAAGCTCTCTTTTTTGCATGGATATCTCCTTTTAATTTATTGTTTTATTTTTAAAATTTTGATCGTGTCAATTGCTGTTTTTAATTGAATATCTTCATCAACTTTTTTTTGCGTGATTATCTTTTTATCATCTTTTGCTTCAGTTTTATTGCCCTCGCTTGTAGGATTTATCTTGTTTAGCTCGCTTTTTAGGTGCGCTTTTAGCTCACTTTCTTTGATGCTAAACGCACTATCGTCGCTTTGTGGTACTTTGCCAGGATGCACGACTACATCAGGTGTTACGCCAACTGCTTGGATGGTTCTGCCACTTGGTAAGTAGTATCTTGCAATGGTTAGCCTTAATGCTTCTGTATCGTCTATTGGAAGGATTACTTGAACGCTTCCTTTGCCAAAGGTATTTTCGCCGATTATTACAGCACGTTTATGGTCTTGAAGTGAGCCACTTACGATCTCGCTAGCACTAGCACTTCCGCCATTTACCAGTGCAACAAGCGGTAGTTTTGAAAGAGTTTTACTAGCAGTTGCTTTATACTCTACATTTTCAGATGCGTCGCGACCTTTTTGAGAGACGATGACGCCGTTATCTACAAAAAGATCAACTAGGTCAACAGCTTGATTTAAAAGTCCGCCAGGGTTGTTTCTAAGATCAAGTATGATGCCACTTGCTTTTGGATACTCTTTGATCGCTTCTTTTACCTTTGTAACAACATTTTTGTCAAAATTTGTGACACGCACATAAAGAATGTTGTCATTTTCTATCATTTTTGCATAGACAGACTCAACCTTTATAAGATCTCTTATGATCTTTACATCAAATGGTTTTTGCTCACCTTTTCGCAAAATTGTGATAGTTATTGGAGTTTTTGGCTTGCCACGCATTTTATTTACAGCTTCATCTATCGTTGTGCCGATAGTTGAGTTGCCATCTATTCTTAAAATAATGTCGCCTGATTTTATACCTGCTTTATCAGCTGGGGTATCTTCTATCGGTGAAATAACGGTTAGTGCGCTATCTTTCATGCCAACTGTTATGCCAAGGCCACCAAATTCTCCACTTGTTTGCACCTGCATATCTTTGTAAGCTTTTTCATTTAAAAAGCTTGAATGAGCATCTAAATTTTGCATTAAACCAGCAATGGCTTTATCGATGATCTCTTTAAATTTAATATCATCAACATAGTATTTTTCAACGGTTGAAATTGTTTTTGTAAGCTTTGAAAGTGCTTCAAGCTTCGCACTTGCTTCGTCTTCACTCTTTGCAAAAAGTGCATTCACTGCTACGCTTGAGATAAGCAAAGCACCTGTAATTTTTAGTGCAAAAAATCTACTGAATTTATTCAAAATTTCTCCTATAATTTTTGGCTCAATTCTATTAGCTTTTGGCTAAAAAAAGTATAAATTTAAGCTTATATTTTTGCTTTTGGATAGTTTTTGATACAAATTTATAACAGTAAATTTTAGCAATTAAATAAAAAGAGTGACAAGCATTATAAAAATACTTGACAATATAAGACTAAAGTTATATAATGGCGACCATATAAAATAATCCAAGGAGATTTAATGGCTGATATAACAGAAAATTTAACAGCTCAGATGCAAGAAACTCTTGAAAAAGGTATTAGTTTAGCGATATTTTCTAAAAATCCGCAAGTTATTCCACTTCATATTTTTTGGGCTTTACTTGCAGATAGTAATTCTATTTTAAACCAAGTGTTTAATAAAATGAATGTAAGTAAAGACGCCGTCGAGCTTGAAGTAAAAAGTAAAATTTCTTCACTTCCAAGTAGCTCAAACGTTACAAAAGATAACGTTTCAGTTTCAAGAGAGCTTATAAATTCTCTTGAAAATGCAAAAGCTTTGATGGTAAGCATGGGCGATAGCTACATAGCTGTTGATACATGGATCATCTCGGCTCTTGAGCTTAGTGAGATCAAACAAATTTTAAGCAAATTTTGCGATATCTTAGAGATCAAAAAGAACCTTGAGAGCATAAGAGGTGGTAAAAAGATAGATAGCCAAACTGGCGATGATACCCTTGATAGTTTAGAGAAATTTGGTATCGATCTAACGCAAAAAGCGCTAAATAAAGAGCTTGATCCAGTCATCGGGCGTGATGAAGAGATCACTAGGATGATGCAAATTTTAATAAGAAAGAGCAAAAATAACCCTATCTTGCTTGGTGAGCCAGGTGTTGGTAAAACAGCCATCGTTGAAGGGCTAGCTCAAAAGATAGTGGCTCGTGATGTGCCAACAAGCCTTGCAAACAAGCGTGTAATCGCGCTTGATATGAGCGCAGTTGTAGCTGGCGCAAAGTATAGAGGCGAGTTTGAAGATAGACTAAAAGCTGTCATTGACGAGGTTAAAAAGGCTGGCAACATCATACTTTTTATAGATGAAATTCACACCATAGTTGGAGCTGGTGCGAGCGAGGGCGGAATGGACGCTGCAAATATCCTAAAACCAGCTCTTGCGCGTGGAGAGCTTCACGCTGTTGGTGCGACAACGCTAAAAGAGTATAGAAAATACTTTGAAAAAGATGCAGCGCTTCAAAGACGTTTTCAGCCTATAGACGTTAAAGAGCCAAGTGTAAATGAGGCACTTCAAATTTTACGTGGTATAAAAGAGCGCCTAGAAGTTCACCACGGCATCACAATAACAGATAGCGCGCTAGTTGCCGCTGCAAGGCTAAGCGACCGCTACATAGCAAACCGCTTCTTGCCAGATAAGGCGATAGACCTTATAGACGAGGCAGCAGCTGAGCTAAAGATGCAAATAGAAAGCGAGCCATACGAGCTTTCAAAGATAAAACGCGAGATTGTAACGCTTCAAGTAGAAAAAGAAGCGCTAAAGATGGAGGATGCGGATAAAAATAAAGAAAGACTTGGCGAGATCGAAAAAGAGATAGCTGATCTAAATGAGAAAAAGCTAGCGCTTGATACTAAATTTGAAAATGAAAAGGCTGTTTTTGGCGGAATTTCAAAAGCAACAAAAGAGATCGATAGCTTAAAATCACAAGCTGAGATAGCAAAAAGAAATGGCGATCTTCAAAAGGCTGCTGAGATAGAATACGGCAAAATAGCAGACGCTAAAAAGCACAAACACGAGCTTGAAGAAAAATGGGAGAGCATGAAAAAAGAGGGCGTGCTTCTTAAAAATCAAGTCGATGAAGAGCTTGTGGCTGAAATTTTAAGCAAATGGACTGGAATTTCAGTTAAGAAGATGCTAACAAGTGAAAAAGAGAAGTATCTGCACATCGAAGAGCATCTAAGAGAGAGCGTTGTCGGTCAAGATGACGCATTACACGCACTTGCGCGTGCTGTTAAGAGAAACAAAGCTGGACTAAATGAGGGTCAAAGGCCGATTGGTTCGTTTTTATTCCTTGGACCAACAGGCGTTGGTAAAACCCAGTCTGCTAAAGCTTTGGCTAAATTTTTATTTGACGATGAGAAGGCGCTTATCCGCTTTGATATGAGCGAATATATGGAAAAACATAGCGTGAGCAGGCTTCTTGGTGCGCCTCCAGGATATGTAGGCTACGATGAGGGCGGTCAGCTAACAGAGGCAGTTCGCAGAAGACCTTACTCAGTCATACTTTTTGACGAGGTTGAAAAGGCTCACAAAGATGTATTTAACATACTTTTGGGAATTTTAGATGACGGACGTGCGACTGATAACAAAGGTGTAACGGTTGATTTTAAAAATACGATCATCATTTTAACCTCAAACATCGCTTCAAATTTCATAATGGAGCTAAAGGGCGAAGATCGTGACGTGGCTGTTAAAAACGAGCTTAAAAACTACTTTAAGCCTGAGTTTTTAAATAGGCTTGATGATACTATCATCTTTAATCCTCTAAATGAACAAGGACTAATCTCTATAGTTGAGATCATGTTTAAAGAGCTTGAAAAAACTCTTCACAACCGCGGTATCAAGGCAGTTTTAAGCGAAGAGGCTAAGAAATTTATCGCAAAAGCTGGCTTTGACATAGTTTATGGCGCAAGACCTCTTAGAAGAGCGCTTTATGAGCTAGTTGAAGATAAGATCGCTGATATGATCTTAAAAGATGAGCTTGAAAGTGGCGATGAGATTACCATTGATAGCGATGGCGAGAAGATCATCATTAAGAAAAAATAACTTCAAAATTACTTGGCAGGTTGGATTAACTTGCCAAGCTCTCATATAAAATTTATACAAAAAATATCTAAAAATAGGGCGGTTTAGCTATTTAAAAATATGACTAAACGCCTAAAAATTTAGCAAGAGCAAAATAAAATATAGCTGATGATATTGCAGCTGCAGGAAGCGTGATGAGCCAAGCTAGGATGATAGGTCTTACCATTTTCCAGTTGGCGTTTTTATTTACGATGCCAATGCCCAAAACCGCGCCTATTAGGATATGCGTAGAGCTAACTGGTATGCCAAGCTTTGTAGCTAGAAGTATGACGATACTTGAGGCAAGCTCGGCACTAAAGCCAGTTGTCGGCAAAATTTCAGCTAGTTTTGAGCCGATGGTGGTGATGACCTCTTTGCCTAAAAACCAAAGTCCAACGACAAGCGAGATGCCAAAGGTTACCATTGCGATACTAGGTATCGGCGAGCTTTCGTTTATAGAGCCAGTTTTTAGTACGTCGAGTACGGCTGCAAATGGTCCAACTGCATTTGCGATATCGTTTGCACCATGTGAAAATGCAAAAGATGAAGCGGTAAAAATTTGAAACCATGAGAAAATTCTATTGATGCTCTTTTCGCTATCGTTTTTGCTCATGACGTTTATGATAGCAAGGCTTGCAAGATACGCTAGAGCCCCAATCACAAAGATGATCCAGACGGTTTGGATGATACTAAAGGCTAAATTTATATGCTCTAGCCCTTTAAAAAGCATCATCGATGAGATGACCATTGCTGCAAATCCAGCGATGATCGGGATGTGCTTTTTCATCGCTTTAAAAGTATCTATCTCTTTTTCACTATCTTTCATGATGCGAATTTTTGAGCGATACTCGCTGTATTCAGTGGTTTCGATCTCGTCCTCATCGATAACTGCAATCTTTGAAAGAGTAGCTATTTGCTCCTCAGCCGGCTTTGTTTTTAGTGCTTTTACAAAGCTTTCTTTATAAGCTTTTCGTTCAGCTTTTAGAGCTTTTAGATTCATTTTAAGTTCATGTGTTGGCTCAATAATCTTGCTTTTTACGTAGCCAAATATTATGTAAGACATCACGCCGCCAAGCAGTGGGGAGATAACCCAACTAACGGCTATTCTACCGATCTCGCTCCATGAGACCATGCTAAATGGTTCTGGATCTTTTATCATAAATCCCATAGCAAGTCCTGCGCCAACGATGCCGCCAACGATCGAGTGAGTGGTCGAGACTGGCAGACCTTTTTTAGATGCATAAAATAGCCAAAGCCCAGAGCTAAGAAGGGCTGAAATCATGATGATGACAAATTTCATCGGATTTAGATCGCTTGGGAATTTTACGATCTCGTTTCTAATCGTATTTGTAACCTCAGATCCTGCAAATATCGCACCACTAAGCTCAAAAATGGCTGCGATGATGAGAGCTTGCTTAAGCGTAAGAGTCTTAGCGCCAACACTTGTGCCAAAGCTGTTTGCAACGTCATTTCCACCGATATTAAAGGCCATAAAAAGACCAAACATACCGGCGATCAAGAATAAAAAGTAGTTATTTGTCGGAATGTATTGATAGCCCCAAACAAAAAATCCAACGCTACAAATTGCAAAAATAACAAATGCCAATAAGTTATCTCGAAGCAATCAAGCCCCCTTGTAAGGTTTTTGATAGGGATTATATCTTGAAAAATATTAAAGTTTTTAGAATTTTTCAACTTTAAATGATACTAAATTATCATATGTTAGAATCTGCAAAAAATTTAAGGATAAATTTTGGTTATAGCGATCGATCTTGGCTCAAACACATTTCGCGTAGCACTTGTCAAAAAAGAGCAAAATGGCTTTAGCAATGAGCAAATTTATGAAAATATAGTAGGAGCTGCCAGAGGGCTAAATGAAAGTGGCAAGATAGCAGATGAGTCCAGAAATAGGCTCTTTGAAGCGATAACAGAGGCTAAAAATAAATTTGATTTTGATAAATTTAAATACGCAGCAGTCGCGACTGAGGCTTTTAGGGTAGCGTCAAATAGCGAGGAAATTTTTAGCGAGATAAGAGAGAAATTTGGCATAAATTTTCATATCATCAGTGGCAAAGCAGAAGCAAAGCTTACATTTTTGGGTGTTCAAAATGCTTTTAAAAAGCTTGGAATCAATGAAAAATTTAGCGTCATTGACATCGGTGGAGCAAGCTCAGAGATCGGTGAAGATGGAAATTTTATGAGTTTTAAATTTGGCATTATTACATTTTTTGAGAAATTTAAAACACTTGATTTAATGCAAGAAAATGCAAAAATTTATACAAAAGATGCAAGAGAATTTTTAAATAGCTTAAAAAATAAATTTATCGTGCTGACTTCTGGTGTACCAACTACTATCGCAGCGCTACGACTAGGACTTAACTATGAGAACTATGATCCAAAAAAAATAAACGGATATGAGCTTAGAGATGATGATCTTGCTTGGTTTGTAGATGAACTTTTAAAGATGGATGATAAGAGCGCTGATTTGGCGGTTGGAAGAAACAGAAAGTATCCGCTCATCACCGGAACCTTGCTTTTAGAGGAGCTTTTAAGTGGGCAAGAAGCAAAATTTTTAGTTATTGACGATGGGCTTAGAGAGGGTGTTGGTGTTGCCTATCTGCAAGGAAAATTTCAAGAAATTATCACAAATTTTTAGTTAATATTTCAAAAATTTAAAGGAGAGGAAATGAGTATAAGAGAGCAAATTTTAGCTGATATAAAAGAGGCTATGAAAGCAAAAGATGAGTTTAAAAGAGATACGTTAAGAACGCTAAATGCAGCACTTAAGCAAGTTGAAGTAGATCAAAGGATCGAGATGACCGACGAGGTCGTGCTTCCACTACTTCAAAAAGAGATCAAAAAGAGGGCTGACTCAGTTGAGCTTTATATAAAAGGCGCTAGGGAGGATTTGGCTAAAAAAGAGCAGGGCGAGATTGAGCTTATTAAGGCATATTTGCCAGCACAGCTAAGTGATGAAGAGCTTAAAGAAAAAATAAAAAAGATTATTGAAAGAGTCGGTAAAAATTTAGGCGCTGTAATGAAAATGGCAAAAGATGAGATCGGGGCAAGTGCTGAAGCAAAACGCATAAGTATGATCGCAAAAGAGCTTTTGGCTTAAAATCTACAATCTTATAAAACTTCTAATTTTGAAAACCTACTTCTAAATGTTGTAAGTTTTCAAAAAATCAAATACGACTTTCATTTTAAAAAGATAATTTTAAAGCATAATACTTATATGAATATGTTAAAAGGTAAAATACAAGCTTTTTTATATATTTGTATTGAAAACTATAATTTTCAAATTGTTATTTTAATTTTCTTATTTTTTCTTTTATATGAATTTAAATGTTGATTTATAGGTTTATTTTGGATTTTATCTTTTGTATGATTATAATTTATCCATTAAATTTGACATAAAAATATTTGTAAGAAAATTAGTTAAATTTTACACTTTTCAAAAAATGTGAAATTTGTATTTATCTTATATATAACTTAAAATTTGATCTACCCTATTTTGAAAAAGTGAGCAAGGGCTATCTTTGGAGTTTGTGGTTCTTGCTTTTAAGCGCAGAGCACTAACCTTGCAAAAACTGCGATAAATGTACATAAAGCGCTCGCTCAAGAATTAAATTTTATCGTCAAAAAATGTGCGGATATCCAGTGTGTAGTTTTTAGGCATAAAGATCGGCGAGTCTAAAATTTCAAGCAAGCCATCATCAAATGAGAGAAATTCCACTACTCTTTTGCGCCTATTATCAGTTTTTATGCTCATATCGGCTAGATGCACTACCTTTACGATCTGCATTTTATCTGCCGTCCATTCAGAAAAAGCTAGAAATTTAGAGTCCTCTGAAAACAAAAAGCAAGCAGTCGCCCTTTCGCTAAGTAAAATTTGAAACGCATCGTCATCTTTAACTAAATTTTGATCAAAATTTGATAGTCTTTTTTCGTGGTTTGAAGGCTCATTTTTTAATTTTAGACAGTGCTTGCTATTTATAAAAAGTCGTAGCTCGCCAAGGGTTGGAGCGCCCATAGCGACCTCACAGCCTTCAAATTTGGCGCTAAATTTGCCATCACTACTACACGCATTTGCCTCATAGTCCCAAGCCGAGCTCATAAATTTACCTATTAAATTTGCCTGCCATGGCTTTGTAGATATTTAGCTCGTCTTGTAAAAGCGTGTATTTTGCTTTTAATAGCCCTATTTTGGCTTCTAGCTCGCTATTTTTAGCCTCTAAAAACTGCTTTAGCTCGACCTTGCCGTAGGAGTATTTTAGTTCGTAAATTTTTGAAATTTCCTCATAGTTTTTTATCTGTTCTTGGTAGTTAGCAAGCAACGCTTCGTCGTTTAGGTAGCTTTTATAAAATGCGTCTATCTCGTTTAATGCGCTATTTAGAGTGCTTATGTAGTTTAGCTTTGCAAGCTCGAAATTTGCCTCGCTTACTTTTAAATTTGACTTTAGCTTAGAGTAGTTTAAAAACGGTAAATTTAAAGCGATGTTGCCATTTAGAAATTTAAGATTAAACGCTTCGTCTTTTTTGTCGGTACTGCTTTTGAGGCTAGCTCCTAGCGTGATGCTTGGATAAAACTCTTTTTGACTAGCTTTATAGTTTAGGATGCTCACTTCTATGCGGTAAATAGCCGCTCTTAGATCAGGCCTGTTTGCTATGGCGCTTGTTGGCACTTCTAGATCAACGCCCGCTCTTTTTACAGGACTTAGCGTAAGGCCTTCAAATTTAAGCTCAAATTCTGGCCTCTCATTTAACAAAAACCTAAGCGTTTTTTTAGCAGTCACAAGCTCTTTTTTGGTATTTTCTATCTTGTTTTGAGCGCTTAAAAGCTGTGAGTTTATCTGTTTTAGGCTTAGAGCTTCCTCTTTGCCAAGCTCAAATTTAAACCTAACTATCTCATTTAGTTCATTATAAATTTCTAAAATTTGCTCATAAGTTTTAATGCTCTCATTTAGATATAAAATCTGAAAATAGGCGTCTGTTACGGAGTTTATCACGCTTAGTTTGCTAGCTTCCAGATCAAATTTAGTAGCATCTGCTTCAAACTTCGCTGCATCTTTGCTATTTGCAAGCTTTTGCCAAAGATCAAGCTCGTAGCTAAGCCCTATGCTTGAGCCAAAGCTTCTACTAGAAGCGCCGCCCTCTTTTATATTTTTGTTGCTTGATACCTCAATACCAGCGTTAAAGGTTGGGATTAAATTTGCTTCCAAAATACCAGCTTGAGCGAGGGCTTTATTTACATTTATAGCTGCTTTTGCAAGGTCGGTGTTGTTTTTAAGTGCTAGATCAATGAGCTCATTAAGATAGCTTTGGTGATACTCTTTCCACCAAGAAGTGTCTAAATTTAGTTCCTGACTAGCGTTATCTTCAAGTAAAATTTGCTTGTAATTTTCATCTATATTTTTAACAGTGCAGCCGCTTAAAACGAGCACTAAAGCTAAGCTTAGAAATTTCATATTACTCCCTTGAAAGCGCATCTATTGGATTTAGTTTTGAGGCATTTTTAGCTGGCATGTAGCCAAAGATGATGCCAATCGCCATCGACATAACAAGCGCTAGCACGATCGAACCATTTGAAAAGATCATGCTAAAGCCATCTAAAAAGTTATTAAATATGTAGCCGATCGCGTAAGAAAAGGCTATACCAATAGCTCCGCCGATAAGGCAAAGTAGCACCGCCTCTATCAAAAACTGCTGTAAGATGTTGCTCTGCCTAGCTCCGATCGCCATTTTTATACCTATCTCTTTGGTGCGCTCTGTAACTGAGACTAGCATGATATTCATCACGCCTATACCACCAACTACGAGCGAGACGACGGCGATACTTGAGATGAGAAGGCGCATCGTCGAGATGGTCTCTTCGATAGTTTGCTTGATGCTATCAGAATTTCTTGTAAAGAAGTCTTTTTTGCCGTGTTTTATCGTTAAAAGATCAGTTAGGCTCTTTTCTGCGATTTGAGCATTTACGCTTTCATTTACTTTTACGGTTATTGAGCTAATAAATTTATCGCCCGTTATCTTGTTTATCACAGTCGTATATGGAGCATAAATTTTAAGTGAGCTAGCATCGCCGATTTTAAACTCATCTTTTTGTAAAACACCTATAATGCGAAGTGGCTTTTTGTTAAAAAGAATGATCTTACCGATAGGGTCTTCGTTTTTAAATATACTGTTTTTGGTGTTTTGGTCTATTAATGTGACAGAATCTGAGTTTAAAACCTCCTCATCATCGTAAATTCTTCCCTTTTCTAGTTTTAGTCCATTTACGTCAAAGCTCCCTACTCCACCGCCTTTTAGTGTCGCTGTTAAGGAGATATTTTCATACGTTAGTACGCCTGAAGTACTTGTATTTGGAGTGACTGAGTCCAGAAATGACTGCTTTGAGAGCATATTCGCATCACTTATAGAGAGCGTTTTTACCCTGCCTGAGAGCATATCGCCAAAGCCTTTTCCTGGCATGATATCGATCGTATTTGTGCCGATCTTTCTGATACCAGCTAAAATTTGCTCCTGTGAGCCTTTGCCAAGAGCTACGACGCTAATGACTGCAGTGATGCCAATAATAATGCCAAGCATCGTTAAAAGTGATCTTAATTTATGAGCTAGCATCGCATTTACCGACATTTTAAAGCTTTCAATTAGCTGATCTTTATAGTAGGTAAATTTGCTTTTTTCTGGCTGGCTCTGCTTTGTAGCCTCGTAAATTTCGCTATTTTTTACATTGTCGCTTACGATGTTGCCATCTTTTATCTCGATCACACGGCTTGCGTACTCGGCGATCTTTGGATCGTGCGTAACGATGATGATGGTGTGACCTTTTTTATAAAGATCCACTAAAATTTCCATCACTCTTAGCCCACTTTTACTATCAAGCGCACCAGTTGGCTCATCAGCCAAGATGATCTCGCCACCATTCATAAGTGCCCTTGCTATGGAGACCCTTTGCTGTTGTCCGCCTGAGAGTTTATTTGGTAAATTTTTAGCCTTTTCGCTAAGGCCAAGTGAGTCTAAGATCTCCATTCCTCTTTTTTCTCGGTCGCTCTTATTTGCCCCTGCGTAAATGCTAGGAAGTGCGACATTTTCAAGGGCGTTCATCGTGCTAAGAAGGTTATATCTTTGAAAGATAAAGCCAAATTTATCTCGTCTAAGCTTAGCAAGTGCGTCGCTATCAAATTTTGATATATCTTTGCCCTCTAGCAAGTACTGCCCGCCACTTGGGCTATCTAAGCAGCCAAGGATGTTCATAAGCGTTGATTTGCCAGAGCCAGACTGACCGATAATGGCTATAAATTCGCCCTTTTTTATCTCTAAATTTATGCCATGAAGAATTTCTATCTCATTATCGCCAAGCTTAAAGCTTTTTGTGATATTTTTTAGGCTTATCACTTAAAACTTCTTATTTTCTTTTTCGATCATCTTGGCTATCTCGCTTGCTGAGCCTTGTGATGTGATGATCTCGTCGCCATCGTTCACACCGCTAATGATCTGCGTATCAAGGTTGTCTTTTATGCCAGTTTTGACCGCTGTTTTTACCGCTTTGCCATCTTTTAAAATATAGACAAAAGTGCCGTTTTCATCTCTTTTGATGCCGATGCTTGGTACGATGATAGCGTCCTTTACATTTGCTATTAAAAGCTCATTTTGTGTTGTCATGCCTATTCTTAAAATTTTATCTTTATTTTCAACTATGCTTTGAGCATAATAATAAACAGCTGAGTTGCTTGAAGTGCTTGAGCTTGTAGATTTGCTACTACTGCTAGAGCCGTAGCTACCATCGCTTAATGTCGTTAAGCCAGGGTCAATTGAGCTAACCGTTGTTTGAAATTTTTTCGTTGGCTCAGATAGGATCGAGTACTCAACTGGTGTGCCAACCTTTATCTTTGTGATGTCGCCTTCAGCTATTTGCATCTTCATCTTGACATAGCTAAGATCTGCGATCTTTACGATAGTTGGCGTAGTTTGGTTGGCATTTACGGTCTGACCCTCCTCTACTTGCACGCTTACTATTATTCCATCTCTTGGAGCGATGATCTTTGTGTAGCTTAAATTTATCTTGGCCGTACTTAACTCGATATTTGTCTGCTTTATCTGAGCCTCGAGCTCCTTTATCTTGGCACTATTTGCGCTAAAAGTATTTTTTGCGCTTTCAAATTCTTGTTTTGAAGTGGCGTTTTTGGCAAAAAGTGCATTTTCTCTATCAAACTGCGTTTTAGAGATATTTAGAGCCACTTTTGCGCTTTCAAGCTGAGCTTTGTAGATGGCAAGCTGAGCTTCTTTATTGTCTATGCTATTTTGCTGGGTCGAGCTATCGATACTTGCGATCATATCGCCTTTTTTGACCTGATCTCCAAGCTTAACGTAGAGTTTTTTTATCTGGCCACTCACCTGAGCACCCACATCAACTAGCTCGGTAGCGAAAATTTCTCCAGTCGCATCGACCTTTTTGCTAAATGAACCTTTCTTTGCCTTTTTGGTGATAAATTCCACCTTTTCATCTTTTATCTTGAAAAAATTATCATAGATAAAATATCCACCGACGCCTAAAATAAGCAGGATTATTAAAATTTTAGATTTTTTCATCGCTTCTCTTTGTAAAAAATTGGTCAATTTTACTTAATAAGATTAAAATTCTCTTTAAACTTCCTCTTTTGCCATGCCAGCCTCTATCAAAAACCTACTTGGCTGATAATTCACCTTCTTTATCTTGTCGTATTTTGCATAACTAAGATATAGCTCGTCTTTAGCCCTTGTTACTGCTACGTAAAAGAGCCGCCTCTCTTCTTCTAGGCTGCCGCCCATACTCATTAGCTTTAAATTTGGAAAACGGTTTTGCGCGAGATCGACGATAAAGACTTGGTCAAACTCAAGCCCCTTGCTCGCATGCACGCTAAGTAAGCTAACGCCCTGCCCTTCGCTCATCTCGTTGCTTCCAAGGGCTAAGAAGTTATAAAATTTACTGATATCTTGATACTTTTTAGCTAGCTCGCTTAGCACCACGCTCTTTGCCATTATGCGCTCTTTGACCTCTTCTTTGAGTGCTAGATCAACATTGCCGTTTTTTAGAGTTGCTCTTTTTGTGCTGAGATTTTCAACGATTAACGAATAAATTTTACTAGTTTTTATCTCATTTATCATCGTGGCTGGCTTTGAGATATTTCTCATACCCTTTAAAAAGTTGTAAATTTCATATAAAAACTGCGCCCCACTCTCGCTTAGCTTTTGTAGTTTTAGCACAGGATGACCTAGAAATTTATCACTAAAGCCAAGTTTAGAAAACCTTGAAACTTCGGCAAATTCATCAAGATCGTCAAAAAGACCAAGCTGGTAGTTTCGCCTTTTGTTTGATGAGATATTTACACTCTCGTCTGGCTCAACTATCCCTTTTATCAAATTTCCATGTCCAAGCTTAAGCAGCGCATCAAAAATTTCTTTGCTAACTGCGCTGCCAACGCCCTTTGCGTATTCGCAGATGTGGATAAATGCCATTATATCTTTTGGATTGACATAAATTCCCATGATGTCAATGAGTGCCTTGATCTCGCGGCTCTCAAAAAAGCTCACCCCACCCTTTCGCTTTGAGCCGATGCCTCGCTCTTTTAGCGCGACCTCGATGCCGTCAGCTGATGAGTTATTTCTAAAAATTATGGCGATATTTTCTCTATTAAATGGCGAGAGCGAGATGATATCAGCGATGTTTTGATACTGATCAAAAAGCTCGTTATAGACAAGTAGCCTTGGAGGCTTGAAATTTCCCTCGCGACTAACTGTGAGGTGCTTTTCATAGAGCCTTGGATTGTTATTGATGACCTTATTTGCAAGGGCAAGTATGCTCGAGCTTGAGCGGTAATTTACATTTAAAGCGTAGATGTTTGCGCTTGGGAAGCGATCTTTAAATGAGCCAATGATCTCGATATTTGCGCCGTTAAATGCATAAATGCTCTGGTCAAAATCGCCCACGCAAAAGAGACTCTTTGTCTTAAATGCGTCTATTAGGCTGCCTTGAAGGGTGTTTGTATCTTGATACTCGTCGATCAAAATTTCATCATAAGCTAAATTTGCTCCATTTTTTAGCTCGTCGCGCATTTTTATGAGAAGATCATTAAAATCAGCGTAGGCAAATTTAGCCTTTTCAGCCTCAAACTCCTCTAAAACATCTTCATAAATTTCGGCATAAACGCCCTGCTCTTCGCTCTTATCGCTTATCCACTTGCCAAAAGTAGTGCCTTGCTCGCTATTTTGAAAGAGCGAGTAAAGGTCATATAGATAAGCCCCGCCATAAGGCTTGACATCGCTTAAATGGTAAAATTTACGCCTCTCAACAAGACTTTTTAAAAGCGTCTTTAGCTCGCTTGGCTGCTTTAGCGTGACGCCTTTATCAAGGCTTTTTAAAAGCGAAAATGAGACCGAGTGGAAGGTACCTGCGGTGATTTTAGAAGTGATTTGTTTATCAAAATACCTATTTAAGCGCTCTATCATCTCGCTAGCTGCTTTGTTTGTAAATGTTAGAAGTAAAATTTTCTCTGGTTTTACGCCTAAATTTAGTAGATGAGCGATGCGAGCGACTATGGTGCTAGTCTTGCCAGTGCCAGCTGAAGCGATGATGAGATTGTGTCCAAATGGCGCAGTTGCGGCGGTATATTGTTCTTTGTTTAACCTAGATAAGGGCATTGTTTCCTCTTTTTTAAAAAGGCCTAATTATAGCTACTTAAACTTTAACAGCTATAATCACGCCGATGAAAAAGTTTAAATTTCTAAAATTCCTTGCCCTATTTTTGGCTTTAGTGGTCGCTATTTTTTTGATACTTGATCAAATTTATCCACTAAATTTAGATCCGCTTAAAAAAGACGAAGCCAAAATTTTGCTTGATAAAAATGGCGAGATCATAAATATGAAGCTTAGTAGCGATGGAATTTGGAGATTTCACGAGCAAAGCTTCCCAAACTCACTAAAACAATGCGTCGTTCTCTTTGAAGATAGATACTTTTACTACCATATTGGCGTAAATTTTGCCTCCATTTTTAGAGCATTTTTTCACAATCTAAAAAGCGACAACCGCATAGGCGCTAGCACTATCACGATGCAAGTAGCTAGGATGCTTGAGCCAAGTGATAGGAGCTATAAAAATAAGATAAGAGAAATTTTTAGAGCATTTCAGCTCGAGTTTCACTTTAGCAAGGATGAAATTTTAAATTTTTATCTAAATTTAGCCCCATATGGCGGCAATATCGAGGGTGCAAAGGCAGCAAGCTTCTTTTACTTTGGCAAGGAGCTAAACGAGCTTAGCTACGCTCAGGCCGCACTTTTAAGCACGATCCCTAAAAATCCAAATAAGAATAGGCTTGACCGCGTTTCAAACATAAATGCCCTAAAAAACAGGGTCATAAAGATGCTTTATAAGGCAAATTTAATCGATCTTAGCGCATTTAAAAGAGCCCAAGCTGAGCCATTTAAAAATGTAAGGATAAGAGCTGTCGTAAATGCCAGCGACTACGCAAATGTTGCTTTTAAAAACCAAATTTCAAAGGCGAGTTTGGATCTAAATTTACAAAAAGATATGCTTAAAATTTTAAAAGATGCGATGTTTTCGCTAAAGGCGAAAAATGCAAACAACGCCGCAGCCGTGGTCATTGATAATAAAAAAATGAGCGTCGTTGCCTTCATAGGCTCACACGATGAGCACGCACGTGATGGCAAAAACTCAGCTCTAAATATGAAGCGAAACACCGGTAGCACACTAAAGCCTTTTATCTACTCACTTGCGCTTGATAGTGGGCTTATAACGCCAAATTCTCAGTTAATAGACACGCAAATTTATATAAAAGAGTATGCTCCAAAGAATTTTAGTAATTATTTTTTAGGTATCGTAAGCGCAAAAGATGCTCTAAATTTCAGCCTAAATATCCCAGTTATAAATTTAAACTTAAAACTAAAAGACAATTCGCTTTACGAACTACTTGAAAAGGTAAATTTAGTAGATGAAAATAAGGAGTATTATGGAGCTTCTATAACGCTTGGAAGTGCTGAAATGAGCCTGCTTGATCTTGCTCATCTTTATACTATCTATGCAAATGACGGCATTTATAGGCCACTTGAGTTTGCAGGAAAAAACTACAAAAATGAAGAGAAAAATGTAACTCTCATCTCGCCTCAAAGTGCTTATTTAACCGCTAAAATGCTAAGCGAAGCCTCAAGATCGTATCTAAAAAACGCTTGGCAATACGCCCAAAATACGCCAAAAATAGCCTTTAAAACAGGCACGAGTGCAAACTCACGCGATCTTTACGCCATAGGCGTTGATGAAAATTACACAATTGCTATTTGGATTGGAAATTTTAATGCCAGCAAAACTGATAAATTAACAGGACTAAATGACGTATCGAAGAGCCTTTTTGATATGTTTAAGATAATCGCTCAAAAAGAGAAATTAAGATTTATAAGTGAGCCAGATGGCATAGAAAAGCTACCAACCTGCCTTGATGCCTTTAACTATGAAAAGTGTAAGAAAATGGCGCTTGATGATAGGATAAAGGGTGTAGATTTAAAGGATAAATGCGAAAGTTTAAGGGGTGAAGAGCTTGATTTTTTGGTTAAAAATGAGCTTTTGGATAAAGACGAGATACAAAAAAGTCCTTGTGCTGAAATTTTTAAAGATAAAAAGCCAGTTTTTGCCTATCCATATGACAATGAAGAGATAGTGACAGATGAAAATATTACACAAGTTATGGTAAAATGCTACGCGTTTTTAGGCGATGAAATTTACCTAAAGATAGATGATTTGAACTTTTCTAAGATAGAAAATGCAAGCGAAAAAAAGTTTGATCTAACTATTGGCGAGCACAGCATAAAATGCCTTGATCAAAACTCAAATCAAAGTGAAATAACAATAAAACTAAGGAGATAAAATGTGGCAAAAAGTAGCACTTCTAGCACTTTTGGGAATGACAAATTTATATGCTTTGAGCCTAAATGGTACTGCCGAGATAAAATCGCCCCTAAGTGTAGAATTTGGACTAGAAGATAAAGTAAGCAAAAATCTTGTTGGAACACTAAGCGATAAAAAGATCATCTCATGCCAGCCAGCACTAAATGGCATAGTAAAATTTAGAGATCAAAGTTTGCTGCTTTTTACAAAAGATATGCATGCAGGCATAGAGTATAGCTGCAAGCTGGAAAATGGTAGCATGGCTAGATTTACCACAGAAGAGTTTAATCTAGCAAATATAGAAAAACTAAGCGATAGTGCGTATATACTTAAATTTAACGACGAAGTGGATATAAGTACGATAAAAACTATCACAGTAAAAGGTGCAAATTTTAATGTAACTGAGTTAACTAGCACTAGCTTTGAGCTTAATCTTGATAAAAATATAAGCGAGCCCATTTTTGATCTAGGTGAGAATTTTGAGAGTAAATTTAAGGCCAAACTTGTAGGTGAGACGAGAGTAAAATTTACAAACGAAGCAAAAGAAGAGAATGTAAATATAAACGCCAAAGCTAAAAGCCTTGAGATACCTGAAATTTATCCAGTAAGCCTTGATAATGGTATCTTGGGATTTAGAATTTATCTAAAAAATTGGCTTGATGACGACATCAACCTAAAGAAATTTATAAACATAAAAGATGTGAAAAACTTTAGCATTAGTGATGTTACATATAATGGTAGCGACGAAGAGAACTCGGAGTTTAATGAGTATTATTACTACATTGATATTACAAGCGATGAGTTTAAGCCACAAAGCAAATATCAAATCACTATTAAACCTGGATTTGGTGATGATAGAAATGTCGTAAGAGAGGCAAGAAACTACGAAGTAACAGCAAGTAATTTTATGCCTTTTGCAAATTTTATAAACAATGAGCCATACATATCAAGTGTCGGTGAGATCGGTATCAGAAGTGCAAATTTAGCTGAGCTAAATGTAAGTGTGGAAAGGCTTGCTGAACAAAATTTTAGATTTTTTTTAAATTTTAACTACGATAGCGAAAATCTAAGTAGCTTTAGTACTCAAGTAGCACAAAAGAGCTATAAGCTTGATGGTGCTTTAAATGAGATCGCGCTTAACAAAATAAAACTTGACTTTGCAGGTTCAGGGGACGGTGTATATAAGATAAATTTAAACTACGGCAAAAACAAGAGCGTCTCAAAAGTGGTTTACTTAAGCGACATTGCCGTAAACGTCAAACTCGGCAAAGATGAAATTTTTGTCTTTGCAAACCGCCTTGGTGAAAATACAATGCTGCCAAATGCAAATGTTAAAATTTATGGTGTAAAGAACGAGGAGGTTGCTGTTGGTGCTACAAATGATGAGGGTGTATTTAAATTTAATAAAAAAGATATCCACAAAATAGCCTCATCAGTCGTGGTTTCACTTGGCAAAGAGCAAAATTTCTTAATCATACAAGAAAATGAAGCACTAAATGATGCTCAATTTATCAGCCAAAATCCAAGTGATACCATCGATGCCTATACGCATTTTGCGTCAAACATTATAAGGCCGAATGAGAGCTTACAGGGGGCAATTTATCTAAGAGATAGAGATTTTAAACCGCTTAAAAATATGCCAGTTAAGATCAAATTTATAGATCCGCAAGGAAAAAGTAGTAGTGAAATTTCACAAAATACAAATGATGCTGGCATGATAAATTTCGAAAAAGAGATATTAAGTGATCTAAGCGGTAGATTTAACATGCAAGTTATTTACGCTAGCAAAGTGATATCAAGCGTACCATTTTATGTCGAGAGCTTTGTGCCAAACAGGATCAAAAATGAAATTGTCCTTGAGTCGGAAAAATTTTTCAAAAACGATCTTTTAAGGGCCAATCTAAGAAGCAACTACCTTTTTGGCGGTGCGACTAGTGAGCTTGATGGAAATTTACAAGTAGACTTTTTTGATGATGAATACAAAAATAGTGAATACAAAGAGTATAAATTTAAAAACGATACAATAAAAGCAAGCTCATATCCAGGCTATGTTAGTGATTTTACACTTTCAAAAGATGGCAAATCAAGCCATATTATAGACCTTAGTTTTAGTACTAAAAACGCACCTTCTATCATAAAAGGTGTTATAAATTTCAACGTAAATGACGATGGCAAGAACGTAAGCGAGGCAAAAAGCTTTACACTTTATCCATATAAAGATATGGTCGGAATAGCCGCTAGTACGACATTTGCTGAGCCAAACGAGGATGTAAAACTAAGAACAGTCGTACTTGAGATGGCAAGTCAAAAGGCTGTCAAAGCAAATTTAAAATTTGATGTAAAACGTGTTTCATGGCAGTATCAAAGGGACGCAAACGGCTATATAAAATGGATACGAACACTAGAAGATATCGATAGTTTTTATAAAAGTAGCGGTGAGTTTGGGTATAAATTTACACAAAGCGGTTCATATGTGATCACTGCGACAAATTTAGTAAGTGGAGCAAGTACGAGCCTTGATATCGATGTTAGCGGATATAACTATTCAACTCTTGCACCTACAAAAGAGCTTAGCAGGTCTCAGATCAAGCTAAACAAAAGCGTTTATAAAAGAGGCGATGAGCTAAGTGCAGACATCAGTTCAGCCATAAAAGAAGGTATAGCTCTTGTCACGCTTGAGGATGCAGGTGTTAAGGCCTACAAGGTGGTTAAGATCAAAAACAACTCAGCAAATGTTAAATTTAAGCTTGATTTTGACTTTAACGGTCTTTATGTAAGTGTAAACATCTACCGCATGACTGATGCTGGGCTAACTCCGTTTAGAACATACGGCAAAGTCTATGCAAATGGTGACAAATCTTCAAGAAAGATTGATCTTAGTCTTGATGCACCAAAAGCCGCAAAAAGCGATGAAAATATAAAAATTTCACTAAAAACAAAGCCAAAAGCTTACGTAAATTTATTTATCACAGATGTTGGCGTGCTTGACATCACTTCACAAAAGCCGGCTGATCCACTTAAATTTTTTGACAAAATTTTACCAGATGGCGTCTTTGACTACGACATTTATAATAGACTCACAAATTACAAGGTCGAAGGTAAAATACTAAATTTTGGTGGTGACATGACGGCGATGGCCATGGAGGCCAAGATGGCAAAACATGCAAGCCCGGTCGATAGTAAAAATGTAAAAACTTTTGCAAATTTGATAAGCCTTCAAGCAGACGACAAGGGTGAAATTTCATACGAGTTTAAAACACCAAATGGTTTTAACTCGGCTGTCAGAGTGGACGTTGTGGCAAATGATGAAAATGGCATGAACGCAGTAAATAGTGAAATTCTTATAAAAGATGAAGTTATTATTAAGCCAAGTGTCGTAGTTTATCTCTTAAAAGGCGATGAACTAAATGCAAATTTAAGGCTCATAAATACAACAAATGAGGATAAAAATTTAACCATAAAAGTGGCTAGCAGTAAAAATTTAAGCATCAAGACAAAAGAAAATGCAAACTTAAAGCCACTTGAAAACAAGGCCTTTACGTTTAAAATTTCAGCTCTTGAGGCTGGTGCGGCCGAGTATAACGTGACTATAAGCGACAAAAACAGCTCAAAAACTGTCCAAAGCTTACTTGATGTAGTGAGTCCTTATACTATCAGCACCTATGCAAAAAGTAGTGTCTTTAATAAAGAGAACATGATCTCACTTCCAAAAGGCTTTCATAATGTTAGTATAGATGCGTCAAGCTCTGTCTCAAGTGTGCTTTTGGCGGCTTCTAAAAATTTAGTTGAGTATCCTTACGGATGTGCAGAGCAAAGAAGTTCAAGACTGCTTGCACTTTTAAATTTAAAGCCAAAAGACGAGCTTGAAAAAAATGATCAAAAGAGGTTTATCACTCACGGTATGAGTGAGCTTGTCAAGATGCAAAAGCCAGATGGTAGCTTTGGCTACTGGAGCGATCTAGGCTACACAAATGCATTTGCAAATATCTTTACAACTGATGTATTGTTAGACCTTGAAGAGGCTGGATATGAGCTAAATAAAAATGTAAAGCAAAGAGCATTAAATTCGCTCTTAAAATATACAAACACAGACATTGAAGCCCTATATGCTATTTATGTAAGCTCCCGCGCAAATGTTGCTGATAAATCAGTGCTAAATAAAATTTATGACCACAAAGCTTACAATACGACCGCACTTAATAAATATCTAATGGCAGCGGCTCTAAAGCTAAACGGCTTAAATGATGAAGCAAAGGTGGCGCTAAAAGATATCAAAAAAGCTCAGATAGCTGATTACAGCAGGGATTATTCTAGCTTTGGCTCAAAGATGAGAGACAATGCATTTATCTTGTATCTGCACGCAAAATATTTTGAGAAAAACGACTACTCAGATGATCTTGCAAATTTCTTGATCACAAATTTAAATGAGCTTAGCTCAACACAAGAGCGTGCATTTACCCTTAGAGCACTAAATGCTTACTTTGGCAAAGATGTTGGCGAGAAAAATAATAAATTTAAACTTAGCTACAATGGCGAAAGCAAAGAATTTGATGGCCTTTTAAGCGTATCATTTACAGCAAAAGATGGAAATTTTACCATCACTCCACTTGGTGAAAACAAGCTATATGCCACTATTTTAAGCTACGCTTATGTGCCACTTGAGATCAAGCACAAAATAGAGCCAAAAGAGCTTGATGTTTATAGAACGTTTGTCGATGAAAAAGGCAAAGAGCTAGGTCTTGACAGCCTAAGAGTAAATGATGTTGTCTATTCAAAAATAGTGATAAATTCTAAAGCTATGGTTAAAAATGGTGTAATAAACGAGATCGTAAGCAGCTGCTTTGAGCCAATAAATGAAAATTTAAGTGGCTTTAATAAGAATCTTAAAGATAGCATTGAGCTTGAATATCAGAGCATAAAAGATGATCGCGTTTTAAGTTTTTATACATTAGATAGTGACAAGAGAGAGGCTGTGCTTTACACACCTTATCGTGTAAGACTTGGCGGCAAATGCTCACTTGGCGCAGTCACAACTGAAAATATGTATAACGAAAGACAAAACGACTACGACCTAGCTCAGCGAAGCTTTACTGTCAAATAAGCCATATAAATTTCGGGGCGTTTAACCGCCCCAAGCCCATATTTCCCCACTTTTGCAAAGATTTTTTTAAACAAATTTTAGATAACATTAAGCATTTTTTAAACGAAAGAGGATACAAAAGTGGCAGAATTTTACAATGCAAAAGAGATAGAAGATAAATTTTATAAAATTTGGGAAGAACGCGGATACTTCGAGATAGACGCGAACAAAGATATCCAAAAAGATGGACGTAAATTTTGCATTATGATGCCACCTCCAAATGTGACTGGCTCGCTTCACATCGGACACGCCCTAACCTTCACGCTCCAAGACATCATGACTCGTTACAAGAGGATGGACGGCTACAAGACGCTTTGGCAGCCAGGACTTGATCACGCTGGTATCGCTACTCAAAACGTCATTGAAAAGCAGCTCCTAGCACAAGGGATCAAAAAAGAAGAGCTTGGACGTGAGAAATTTGTAGAAAAAGTGTGGGAATGGAAGGAAAAAAGCGGCGGCATGATCGTGTATCAGATGCGCAAGCTCGGTATCACTCCGGCTTGGTCTCGCCAGAGATTTACTATGGATGAGGGTTTAAGAAAAGCTGTAAAAAAAGCCTTTGTAAATTTATACGACAAAGGACTGATCGTTCAGAAAAACTACATGATAAACTGGTGTACGCATGATGGCGCTCTTTCTGACATCGAGGTCGAGCATAAGGAGAACAAAGGCAAGCTTTATCATTTGAGATACTACTTTGCAGATGGACAAAATTTAGAAAACTATCAAGCAGAAGTATCGCATGATGAATTTGCTGGTTGCGATGCGAGTTCGAATGAAGCGTACTCTTCGTGCGTTGTAGTGAAGAACGAGCAGCAGTCTCCAGCAAAGGCGCATGCGAGACAAGGCGCTTATATAGTAGTTGCGACTACTCGTCCTGAAACATATTTTGGCGACACCGCTGTAATGGTAAATCCAAACGACGAGCGCTATAAAAATTTAATCGGCAAAAAAGTGGTGCTACCTATCATAAATAGAGAGATCGAGATCATCGCCGACGAGCACGTTGATATGGAGTTTGGAACAGGTCTTGTTAAAGTCACACCTGCGCATGATCAAAACGACTATGAAGTTGGCAAAAGGCACGACCTTGAGTTTATTACTGTATTTGACGAAAAGGGCATTTTAAACGACAAGTGCGACAAATTTGCAGGACTTGAGAGGCTTGAGGCTAGAGACATCGTCATGGCCGAGCTTGAAAAACTTGGCAATGTCGAAAAGATCGAGGACTACGAAAACCAAGTAGGCTACTGCTACCGCTGCAAAAACGTCGTCGAGCCATATATCTCAAAGCAGTGGTTTGTCAAAAAAGAGATCGCAGATGAAGCGATACAAAAGGTCTCAGAGGGTCTTGCTAAATTTTATCCGCCGCACTGGATAAACAGCTTTAACGCGTGGATGAGAGAGCTAAGAGACTGGTGTATCTCACGTCAGCTTTGGTGGGGGCATCAAATTCCTGTATTTTACTGCGATGATTGCGGTTATATGTGGGCTGACGAGGGTGAGCCGTGCGAGTGTAAAAAGTGTAAAAGTAAAAACATTCACCAAGATCCAGACGTGCTAGATACATGGTTTAGCTCTGGTCTTTGGCCATTTAGCACACTTGGCTGGGGCAATGAAAATGAGCTTAAAAATGAAAAATGGTTTGAGGGAGACCTCACCGAGTTTTATCCAAACAACCTACTAATCACTGGCTTTGATATATTATTTTTCTGGGTTGCTAGGATGATGTTTCAGGGTGAAAATGCCCTTGGCAAGTTGCCATTTGACGATATTTATCTGCACGCGCTTGTAAAGGATGAATTCGGCAGAAAGATGAGCAAGAGTCTTGGTAACGTCATCGATCCGCTTGATAGCATAAATGAGTATAGCGCCGATATATTGCGCTTTACGCTAACTCTTCTAGCCGTTCAAGGACGCGACATCAAGCTAAGTGATGCCAAGATGAAGCAGGTAAGAAATTTCACCAACAAGCTTTATAACGCAAGCAAATATCTTATGCTAAATGAGAGTAAATTTGAGAATTTAGAGGACATCAAGCTTCAAACAAAGCTTGGAATTTATATGAATAGCCGCTTTAACGAGTGCGTGAGAGAGGTGCGCGAAAATATTGACGCTTACCGCTTCAATGACGCTGCAAACACACTTTATAAATTCTTTTGGGATGAGTTTTGCGACTGGGGTATCGAGCTTAGCAAGGCTGATAAAGCGAGTGTAAAAGAGCTTGGAAGCATATTTAAAGAGGCGATGAAGCTGCTAAATCCTTTTATGCCGTTTCTCTCAGAGTATCTATTCCAAGAGCTTAGCGGCACACAGCTTGAAAACGCAAAATCAATAATGGTGATGAGCTACCCAGAGGTAAAAGAGCGAAATTTAGAAGTTGAGAAGAAATTTGAGCTAGTTATCGAAGCGATCGTGGCTATTCGTCGTGCAAAAGCGACCATCGATCTTGGCAACTCAAAGATAGCAAAAGCCTTTGTTAAATTTAATGAAAAAATCGACCTTGACGAGGTCAAAGAGTATATCAAGCTGCTTGCAAAATGCGAGCAAATCGGCTTTGTAGATGATAAGATCGAAAACTCAATAAGAGACGTGAGCGAAAATTTAGAAGCATTTGTCACACTTGAAGGGCTTGATATGAGCGGCATCATCACAAGGCTAAGGTCTCAAAAGACAAAGCTTGAAAAAGAGATAGCTAAGCTTTCAGGCATGTTAAATAACCAAAATTTCGTGGCAAATGCGCCAAAAGAAGTTATAGAGACAAACAAAGAGGCGCTAGAGAGCGCTGAGGCTAAATTTAAAAAAGTATGTGAAGAATTAGAAGCTCTTGGAGAAAAATAGTGATAAAGATAGAAAATTTAAGCAAATTTTATGGTGATACGCAGATCCTTTTTGATATAAATTTAGAGGTTAAAAAGGGTGAAATTTTTGCTATCGTGGGACACAGCGGTGCTGGCAAATCAACGCTTTTAAGATGCATAAATGGACTCGAGAGCTATCAAGGTGGCAGCCTAAAAGTCTTTGATAAAGAGATAAAAAATTTAGATGAGACGCAGCAGAGACATTTAAGGCGAGATGTTGGGATGATATTTCAGCATTTTGCTTTGATGGCTAGAAAAAACGTCTTTGAAAACGTCGCTACTCCGCTTAAATTTTGGGGTTATAAAAGCGATGAAACTGAAAAAAGAGTGAGAGAGCTTTTAAATTTAGTCGGTCTTGAAAGCAAGGCAAAAAGCTATCCAAGCGAGCTAAGCGGTGGGCAAAAACAGCGTGTCGCTATCGCTAGAGCGCTTGCTTTAAATCCTAAAATTTTACTAAGCGACGAGGCGACTTCGGCTCTTGATCCAAACACTACAAATCAAATTTTAGAGCTGCTTGAAAAGATAAACAAAGAGCTAGATATCAGCGTCGTCATCGTCACGCACGAGATGGAGGTTGTAAAATCGATCGCAAAACGAGCGATCTTGCTAGAAGGCGGCAAGATCATAGGCTCTGGAAGCATTGAGGAGCTATTTTTAAAGCCAGATGAGAAGATGAAAGAGTTTTTGGGCGAGGTTGAAATTTTGCCAAGCACTGGCACGAATATTAGGCTATTTTTTCCAAAAGAAGTGGCTCAAAATAGCGTGATCACACATATGGCTAGAAGCCTAAATATCGACTTTAACATAGTCTGGGGCAAGCTTGAGAAGCTAAACGAAAATGTTCTTGGCTCGCTTGTCATAAACATAGATGAAAAAGATAAAGAAAACGTGCTTAACTACATCAAGCAAAGTGGCGTTTTATGGGAGGTTGCTTGATGTTTGGTATTGATTTTTCTAAATTTCCAGATGTGTTTTCGAGGATACTGTTACCGGCTATCGGCGAGACACTATATATGAGCATAGTCTCTACTCTGCTCGCCTTTGCCATAGGCCTCATACCTGCGGTTTTGCTCATACTTTCAGATAAAGATGGACTAAAGCCAAACAAGCAGCTTTATTTTGTGCTTGATATCGTTATAAACGTGCTTAGAAGCTTTCCATTTATTATCCTCATCATTGTGCTCTTTCCAGTTACAAAAATGATCGTAGGCACAAGTATTGGCACCACAGCTGCGATCGTTCCGCTAACTATTGGCGCGGCTCCGTTTGTAGCAAGGCTCATTGAAAATGCTCTAAAAGAGGTTGATAAAGGCATAATTGAAGCTGCCCAAAGCTTTGGTAGTTCGAAATTTCAGATCATCTTTCGCGTGATGTTTGTAGAGGCACTTCCTGGTATCATCTCGGCATTTACGCTAACGCTTATCGTAAATATCGGCTTTTCAGCGATGGCTGGTGCAGTTGGCGGTGGTGGACTAGGGTCTGTTGCTATAAATTACGGATATCAGAGATTTCGCCCAGATATCATGCTCTACACCGTGGTTATTCTTATCATTATGGTTCAAATTTTTCAAGTTTTAGGTAACTACTTATATAAAATTTCTAAAAAATAGGTCTTTGTTTTTATCTGATTTTAAGCTTTTTTCCTTAAAATTGCCCGAATTAATTTTTAGCTGAAAGGATAAAAGATGAAATCAGATATGTGCCACATGTGCCGCCTAGTAAAAAACGCGTTGTCGAAAGACTAATCTCTAAGCACAAAATTTCTTTTTAAGTGCTTAGAACTAGCTTAAGCGCTTAAAAAGAAATTTAATCCTCTAGCTTAAATTTATCCTTTTTTTGGTGCTTGGCAAATTTTAAAAAAGGATAATAAATGAAAAAACTACTTCTTACCTCTTTAGTTGCTTTTGGTCTTAGTGTAAGTGCAAATGCAGCTGATAAATCAAAAACAATAATCGTTGGTGCTACACCTATCCCTCATGCTGAAATTTTAGAGGTTGTAAAGCCTATTTTGGTAAAAGATGGCTATACGCTTGAGATTAAAGAATTTAACGACTACACCACGCCAAATCTTGCAACAGAAGATGGCGATTTAGATGCAAATTTCTTTCAACACCTTCCATATTTGGACGAATTTAACAAAAACAAAGGCACTCACCTTGTAAAAACAGTTGGCGTGCACCTCGAGCCAATGGGCGTTTATTCTAAAAAGATAAAAGACATCAAAGATCTAAAAGATGGTTCGACCGTATCTATCCCAAATGATCCGACGAATGAAAGCCGTGCTTTAGATATTCTTGCAAATGCTGGACTTATTAAGCTAAACAATAATCCGCTAAAAACTCCGCTTGATATAGTTGATAACCCTAAAAAACTTAAATTTGAAGAGATAGAGACTGCACAAGTACCAAGAACGCTTGATGACGTTACTATCGCGGTTATTAACACAAACTATGCTCTAAATGCCAATCTCAATCCAGTAAAAGACGCACTTGTGCTTGAAAGCAAAAATAGCCCGTATGTAAACTACGTTGTAGTAAAGTCTGGCAACGAAAATAGCCCTAAAATAAAGGCTCTTGATAAGGCTATAAACTCATCAGAAGTTAAGAAATTTATCGAGATCAAATACAACGGCGCGATTCTTCCAGCATTTTAATTAAAAATTTAAATAAGCGACGTGGAAGCTTTTACCTTTTTAGCGTCGCTTAAACCAAATAAAAAAGGAAAAACAATGAAATTTATCAAACTTTTAACCGCATCTTTAGTTGCTCTAAGCCTTCATGCAGCCGACAAAGACCATACCATAGTTGTTGGCGTCTCGCCAGTACCACACGCTGAAATTTTAGAATTTGTAAAGCCAAAGCTAAAAGATAAAGGCTACGACCTTGTTATCTCTGAAATTTCAGACTACTCTATCCCAAATGTCGCCACAGAAGATGGCAGTTTGGATGCAAATTTCTTTCAGCATTTACCATATCTTGAGGAGCAAAACAAGGCTAGAGGCTTGCATCTTGTAAGCGTTGCAAATGTCCATGTCGAGCCACTTGGCTTTTACTCTAAAAAGATAAAAAATATAAAAGAGTTAAAAGATGGTGCAAAAGTTGCGATCGCTTATGATCCATCAAATGGCAATAGAGCGCTTAGAATTTTAGAAAAAGCTGGCCTTATCGAGATCGATAAAAACGTAAAAGTTGCAACTATAAATGACATAACTAAAAATCCTAAGAATTTACAATTTGTAGAGCTTGAAGGTGCTCAGATACCAAGAACGCTTGATGATGTCGATATCGCTGCTATTAGCACAAATTTCGTCCTTGATCTTGGTATGAGCGTGGCAAAAGACGCACTTTTGCTTGAAGACGCCAACAGTCCTTATGCTAACATCATCGTCACAAAGGCTGGCAACGAAAATAACCCTAAAATCAAAGCTTTAGTTGATGCGGTACTTAGCCCTGATACTAAAAATTTCATCATTACTCGCTATAAAGGCGAGGTTATACCTGCATTTTAAAAACGGGGCGAGCTTTCGCCCTATTTTGTTTCTAATTTCATTTTGTTTTATAAGCTATAAACTCTCTTTATTTTTGTCAAAAAGCTTAAGCTATGCTTTGCTAAAATGGCTCACTTTAAAATTTTTCAGGAATTTAAATGCTGCATGATGTTATTGATTTTATAGTTGCGAGCGTAAGTAGCTGGGGTTATGCTGGCATATTTGTGATGATGTTTTTAGAAAGCTCGTTTTTTCCATTTCCAAGCGAGGTCGCAATGATACCGGCTGGCTATTTGGCACATAAAGGTGAAATGAGTTTAATTTTGGCCTTTCTTGCAGGTACGCTCGGTAGCTTACTTGGAGCTATTTTTAACTATTATCTTTGCTACTTTTTTGGTCGCGAGATCGTTTTAAAATACGGCAAATTTGTGGGAATCACTCATGAAAAAATGGATAAATTTGAGGCATTTTTCAATAAACACGGCGAAATTTCTACATTTAACTCACGTCTGATTCCTGGCATTCGTCAATACATCAGCCTACCAGCTGGACTTGCTAAGATGAATATTTTTAGATTTTGCCTATTTACCACGCTTGGTGCTGGGATTTGGTGTGCTGTTTTGCTTGGAGTTGGCTATTTTTTAGGCTCAAATCCTGATAAACAGACACTTTTAATAATCACGATCTCTCTTTTAGCTGTAGTTGCAGTAATAAGCGTGGTCTATATAATAAAGCAAAGAAAATGCTAAATACATATAAAAATATGTAAAATTTAATGTATTTTTCTAAAATTTTACTCAAGGTTTTAGCTAAATTTAGCCTAGCAAATCTCTCTCATCTTCTCTAATCTAGCTAAATTTCTTGAAATTTTATCTAGCTCAAATTTACTGAATACTTCATTGCCAGAATAAAAAAATCTAACTTTTGTGGCTTTATTTAAAGTAGAAATTTTTAGTCCAAGCTCGCTTATAAGGCGGTTTATTGTCCCTTCGTTGCCATCAATTATGCTTATATTTGACGGCAAAATTTCTCTTAGGCTATCTTTAAAATAGTTAAAGTGCGTGCAGCCAAGCACCAAAAAACCAAATTTACTTAGATCAAATTTGGCTAACTCTTCTTTTAGATATGATTTCACATTCTCGGTGTAAAATTCCCCATTTTCAGCAAAATTTACAAGGCGTGGTAGAGCGAGCAGCTCAGTCTTATCTTTTGCGTGTAAATTTGCGATCAGCCCTTTTAGTTTTGCACCATTTACGGTGACTGGTGTGGCTATGACTAGCGTTTTTAAGGCATCATTATGGCTTAAGTCATGCGCCTTTTTTACGGCTGGCTCCATGCCGATTATAGGTACATTTAAATTTGCTCTAAGCTCTTTTATCGCTACGCTTGTTGCCGTGTTACAAGCTACTACAACGGCGTTTGCACCATTCTCTATGAGAAATTTCACCGCATCAAAGCTAAATTTTAATATCTCATCCCTGCTCTTTTGTCCGTATGGGACATTTTTCACGTCTGCGTAATATAAAAATTCATGCTCACTAAGCTTGCTTAAAGCTTCATTTAAGACGCTCAGCCCGCCAAGTCCTGAGTCAAATATACCTATCTTCATGCCCTTCCTTAAAGCCTGCAATTATAGCAAATAATATCTTTGTAAGCCGTTTTTTATTATACTTTGGCACTTTTTAAACTTGGAGTTAAATTTGGCAGTTGATAAGATCATTTTCTATCTTTGTTCGACTTTGATCGCTATAAGCATTATTTTTTCACTATCTTTGCCAGTTTTTACGGTTTTATTTTTTAATTACGACGAATTTCACTTTTTTATTCGCCAGTTCATTGTTGGTTGTATCGGAATTTTCATTATGTGGTGGCTCTCTAGACTCAATCCTGAAAAGACGCTTGTTTGGATAGGGTTTGGCCTTCTTATATCTTGCGGTATCGCCATGGGGCTAATGCATGCATTGCCAGCTTCAATGGTAACTGACGCTGGTGGTGCTAGACGTTGGATTAGGCTACCTGGCTTTTCGCTAGCTCCAGTCGAGTTTTTTAAAATCGGTTTTGTCTACTTCTTAGCTTGGAGTTTTACTAGAAAATTTAGTGAGGGCAAAAGAACCTTGCTAGATGAGATTAAGATACTTATGCCTTATATTATTCTTTTTGGTGTTGCTATCTTTCTTATCGCTGTTATGCAAAATGACCTTGGTCAAGTGGTCGTGCTGGCACTTACATTTGTGACAATGGCACTTTTTGCAGGAGCAAGTGCGAGACTTTTTAGCATCGGTATCTTAGGAGCTGCTTTTGTTATGACAGTAGCGATAATCAGCTCTGAACATAGAATTTTACGTATAAAGTCATGGTGGGGCACGATACAAAATATGGTGCTTTCTTTCTTACCTGACAGCGTTGCAGATGTATTAAGAGTAGCTGATGCACCAGAGCCATATCAAATTTCTCACTCATTAAATGCTATAAAACATGGCGAATTTTTCGGCGAAGGGCTTGGCGCTGGTATCTTTAAGCTCGGCTTTTTAAGTGAGGTACATACTGACTTTGTATTAGCTGGTATCGCTGAAGAGGTTGGTGTATTTGGTATTTTGTGTATCGTAGCTATATTTATAACGCTACTTTATAGAATTTTTAGAATTTCAGCTAGAAGCGAAAATAAGGTCTATCATTTATTTACGCTTGGTGTCGGGCTTATATTATCGTTTTCATTTTTAATGAATAGCTATGGCATCACATCGATCACGCCTATCAAAGGTATTGCTGTGCCATTTCTTAGTTATGGCGGTAGCTCCGTGCTTGCGATTTGTATTGGTATCGGTATGGTTTTGATGGTTAGTAAAAGGGCAAAATTATGATTGTTATTTGTGGTGGAGGAACTGGTGGGCATTTAGCGATCGCAAGAAGCTTTTGCGAGGAGCTAAATAGACGAGATATTAAGCCCATTTTTATTGGTTCAACTAGTGGTCAAGATAAATTTTGGTTTGAAAATGATGAGAATTTTTTAGAAAAATTTTTCTTGCCAAGTAGTGGCGTGGTAAATAAGAGAGGCTTTGCTAAACTAAAATCACTAACAAATATCGTAAATCTTGCTTTAAAATGTAGAAAAATTTTTAAGCAAAATGGCGTTAAGGCAGTCATTAGCGTTGGTGGCTATTCAGCAGCTCCAGCAGCCATTGCGGCCATTATCTCAAAAGTGCCACTTTTTATCCACGAACAAAATGCTGTAATGGGCAAATTAAATAAAATTTTAAGGCCTTATGCGAAAGGCTTTTTTAGCTCTTATGATGAAGTTTCGCCCTACCCTTATCCCGTAGCAAAGAAATTTTTCGATAGTGCAAGAGTGAGAGAGGAGCTAAAGACTATTTTGTTTTTGGGCGGCTCGCAAGGCGCAAAAGCGATAAATGAACTAGCTATAAATTTAGCTCCATATCTTAAAGAAAAGGGCATAAATATAATTCATCAATGTGGTAAAAACGGCTTTGATGAACTTAAAAAAAGATATGATGAACTTGGCTTTAATGAAACGAATTTAGAAATTTTTGAATTTAGTAAAGAGATAGAAAATAATATGAGCAAGGCTGACCTTGCCATATCAAGAGCAGGAGCTAGCTCGCTTTGGGAGCTTTGTGCAAATTCTTTGCCATCTATCTTTGTGCCATTTCCTTATGCTGCTGGTAATCATCAGTTTTATAACGCTAAATTTTTAAAAGATAAAGGCATTGCTGAAATTTGCTTGCAAAATGGAGAAATTTTAGACAAAGACGAAGTTATAAGAATGATAGAAAATTTTGATCTAAACAAAAGCAGTAAAGCTCTAAAAGAGATCCTTTTGCCAAATGGAGCAAAAGAGATAATTGATAAAATTTTAAACTAGCTCCTCGCCTATCGCACAAGCTTTTAGTTCTTTTAGCTCAAAGATCAAGTAATGATAAATAAGCTCATTTGTATTTAAAATTTTTGCACTAAAGACCGGTTTTATCATAGTTATTATCTTGTCAGTTATACCCGCGATCTCTACCAGTAAAAGCTCATCTTTGCGTTGTTTCGCTGCCTTAATACAATTATAAAAGAACGTATAAATTATCTTAAAATTTTGTAAAATAACATTTGAAACTATCCTAGAATGAATATGCAAAACATTATGTATACGCTCTTGTAGAGTATTTAGCTCTGCAAGTATTGATTTTATTTGAGTAGTATCTGTTGTCCTAGAAAAGAGATTTTTTGCTTTATTTTTGTTTTGTATTTGATACTCTGCTACTAAAATTTCTATTATATTTAAAATGGCAACATAGCTTTCTTGCAAATTTTCATTTGCCTTAAAGCTTACACCGTTTTTCTCAATTTTATAATTTAAGCTTCTCTTTATCTGCTCCAAATAAGTACTAATATTTTCATAATAGTCCTCTGTGTTGAAGACACTTTTAAAGAAATCGCTTTCACCTTTTAAATTTGCAAGCTTTTTTTTAAGTTCATCAGCGTTTTTATTAAACTCAACAACCCCAACTGCCAACCCGATCTCGTGCTCACTATTTTGTTCTAATGCTGTCAAACTTTCTTTTAGTACCAAAATTTGTTTTTGAATATTTTGAAAATCCATTTTTTCTCTTTTAATTTTTTTGCTTATTTTACTATAAAAATTATGAAGTTTGTCATTAAGAATTAAAAAGATGGTGCGCCCGAGAGAATTCGAATCTCTGACCTTTTGAACCGCAATCAAATGCTCTATCCAGCTGAGCTACGAGCGCACAAGAAAGTTAAGTCGAGATATTAGCCAAACTTTCCTTAAAGAAAAATTGTATTCATTTTAATTTTATAACTGTTTTAGTAAAATCCAATAAAAATAAAAGGAGCAAAGATGAATGATTTTTTCGATAGTTTAAAAGAGATAAAAAAAGAACTTACTAAAGAGCAAGGTGAGATCAAAAAAACTCAAAAAGAAGCCGTTTCTCATACAAAAGAAGAGGCGATCTCATATAAAGAAAATAAGCTAAAAAACGAATTTGCAGATTACATTAAAGGCCAAGATATAAGAAAAATATAAATTTGGAATGCTTATTGCTAAAACATGTAATATTTTATGTGGAGTAGGCAATGAAAGTTACGCAAACATTAGAATCTCTAAGTATTTTAACTGATAATGACACTTTGTTTCGTGAGCTTAGAGATATGATAAGCAGAAATTTTACAAAAATTTTATCTAATAAAAATAAGGTTATTTCGTTTTACGAAGAGAGCGAGATCCCGCAACGCAAGTGCTTTTTAAAATTTATAAAAAAACTTTATGAAAAGCAAAGTGATGATAAACTCGATATTCGTTTTGCAAACTATAAAACCATAAAACTTGGCTTTGTTCAAAAAAATACCCTAACTCCAGTCATTAGCCTAAATGTAAATTTTGTAAAAAATGAAGCCAAATTTGAACTAAAAGATGCACTTTGCAGAGATTTTGCTAGCTACATCAGCGAGAGTCTGGTAAAAAGCAATGTTACTTTTAGCAAAAATGATGATTTTTTAAACATCACCATCTCAAACGACAACGACATAAACACATTAAACAAACTGCTCTACAAAAGAAGCTATCCAAAATTTAGCGTAAATTTTATCTATGATGAAGAAGGCTACAAAGCCTTTAAACAAGGCATAAAAATAAAAAGCTCATCTAAATTTGTAAGCAGATTTTCTGTGCTTGCAAATTTACTTGAGGAAAATTTTGAGATTTTAGGTTGCAAAAAAGATGATGACTTTGAAACTATCAGGCAAAGCTATCTTTCACTCGTAAATATCTATCACCCAGATAGGCACGCCAACAAAAATCCTCTCATACAAGAAGAATACGCAAAGAAATTTAAAAATATTCAATCTGCTTATGAGAGCCTAAAACCATACTTTAAAAATCAAGAAAATTTTGTGATGGTTGGCTAGAGCACGGCTTACCATAGAGCTATTAAAGAGAGCAAAAATGAATGGTGAAATGTTTAATATATGCGCCATTATTATTGCTGCAAAGCAGGCCATAAAGTCAAATTCTCCTATCCTGTATAATGGCACTAGCTACGAAAATAGTATAAATTTTCACTTTCTCTCAGATCATAGGGCAAATGGCGTAAATGAGTGGTTTGAGCATGCATTAAAACTTGGATTAAGCGATGTAAGACTTACTGCAAATTTAACTGGCTCATCAGATGAACGGTTATTGCTTAGCTTTTCAAACTCTACCGCAAAATCGATCATCTGCATTTTTAAAGAGCACATGAGCTGCTTCGTACCCTACTGGAAATACAACAAAAATCAAAGAGACTGGGACATAATATATAAAGAATTTGGTTGTAAAAAAGATGTAAATTTAGAAAATTTTAGCGACAACACAGAGGCTTTTATGGACACACTTACCAAGATAGCGGCCTTTGCAGATGAGATAGAGTGTGAGAATTTTGGTAAGTGTTTTTGCAGGGCTTTAAAATCACTTGGATCTTTAAACAATGATGATCAAAAGATATTTAATACACCGCTTATGCCAAAGAAAAATTTAGCCCTTTTTGCTGTGGCAAGATTGGCTGATGTCTTTGGCGGTATGGGCTCTTGGAACGACGATGCAGCGAGCATGGCACAATATAAAAAACGTGGCAAAGAGTACGAAGAGCTTAGTAACGAGCTTTTTACGCAGATGCGTAAGGCCATACTTTTTGCTGTAAATGAGTGGTAGTTAGCCGTTTATCTGATAGACTCTTTTTCGCTGACTTGAACTGCCGATGTTTAGAATTTTGCGGTATTTTGTAATGGTTCGGCGAACGATTTGGATGTTAAATTTAGCTTGTATGAGCTCTTGAATTTTTAGATCAGAAAGTGGTTTTTTGTGGTCTTCGCCTTTAATGAGCTCTAGTAAAAATTCCTTTATTGCAGCGTTTGAGATCTCATCGTCAAAGCCAGTTGAAAAGAAATTTTTAAGTGCGACCGTACCTCTTGAGCAGCTTAAATATTTATTCGCAATCGCCCTTGATATGGTTGATGGGTTACGCCCAAGCTCGTCTGCTAGGTCTTTTAGCTTCATAGGCTTTATATCGCCACCCAAAAAGTAGTCGTACTGATACTCAACTATCATGAGCCCTATCTTATAAAGCGTCGCTTTTCTCATCTCAAGGGCGTCTATGAGCTCGCTCGCCTCTTTTATGCGTGAGCTTACAAAAGCCTCTTTCTCGTCTAATCCCTCGGTATCGACCAAAATTTCTGGATAGTACTCGTCATTTATCTGTACACTTATGCCACTGCTTGTGCTTAGCACGAAGATATCAGGCACCGCCTCTTTTTCATCTTCAAGAAATTCAATGGCCGGGGGATTTTTAAATTTCTTTATGATTTTTAGCGCGTCGTCGTAAAATTTAAGCTTTCTAAGCTTTTCTATATTTTCAAAATTTAAGATGATCTTTTTCGCGCACTCTATGATCTCATCACTCGCCTCTGCCTCGCTTAGCTGAAACAAAAAGCTCTCTTTGACATCCTTTGCGCCCACGCCACAGGGCTCAAGATGGGTAAATCTCGCCCTAACCCGCTCTACTTCGCCCTCATTAAAGCCCGCAAAAATTTCATCATCATAAGAAAAATAGCCCTCATCGTCCAAACACTCGATGATCTTATATGCGATATCTTGAGACTTTTGCGTGGGGAAAAGTGGCGGATTGATTTGACCAATTAGCTTTTCATAGAGGCTTTCTTTGTAAATGCTTAAAGCCTCGATACTCTCGCTAACCGAGTTTTTGCTAACCTGCTCGAAAAAATTTCGTTTTTTTTCGCTTTTTTCTAAATTTTTATGTTCGATCGTGGCAAATGGATTGTCTTTTATAAAAGGCTCAAGCGTCTCTTTTAGCTCATCAAGCCCGCTTTGAAGGATAGGAAGCCAACTTCGTAGCGTTTGGTTTAGTTTTATCTTTGGCGCTAAAGTTTGCTTTTGCCTTAGCATCATCTACTCAAGTAGCTTAAATTCTTCGCCAAGATAGTGCGTTCTTACGAGCTTGTTGTTTGCCACTTCACTAGCACTACCACTTGCTAGAAGTGAGCCATCTTTGATGACATAAGCTCTGTCGCAAATGGCTAGCGTCTCACGGACGTTGTGATCAGTTATCAAAACGCCGATGCCTAGCTTTTTAAGGTCTCTAACGATGCTTTGGATGTCGCTAACTGCGATAGGATCGACGCCTGCAAATGGTTCATCAAGCAGCAAAAATTTTGGCTTTATGATGAGACTTCTAGCGATCTCACAGCGTCTGCGCTCGCCACCACTTAGGCTAACGCCCTTTCTTAGGCGGATAGGCTCGATATTTAGCATATTTAGCATCTCATTTACTCTTTTAGAGATATCTTCTTTGCTTTGATTTAGTATTTCAGCCCCAAGGAGCAAATTTTCTTCTACGCTTAGCTCTTTAAATATGCTTGATTCTTGCGGCAAATAGCCAATACCAAGGTGCGCTCTTTTGTGAAGCGGGACGTTTGTGATCTTTTCGTCATTTAAAAAGACATCTCCGCTAGTTGGCGAGATGAGCCCGCAGATCATATAAAAAGTGGTCGTCTTTCCGGCACCATTTGGCCCAAGAAGCCCCACAACTTCGCCACTATTTACCTCTAAAGATATACCTTTTATGATCTCACTTTTTTTAATCGTCTTTTTTAGATCTTTTACTTCTAGTTTATGCACTTATAACCTCGTATTTTCTGCCATTTTTGCTAGGAGAAATTTTTACTAATGTATAGCTCTCGCCGTTTTTCTTTAGAGCTTTTTCTAAATTTTCATCGCCCCACTCTACTAGATGAAGCCCTTCTTCAAATAAATTTTCAAAAAGGCCATTTTTTGCCATCCCGTCAAATCCGATCTGGTAAATGTCGTAGTGGTAGATATCTTTACCATAAATTTGCATTAAAGAAAATGTCGGCGACGTCACGCTCTCGTCTATCCCGTGAGCCTTGATGATCGCCTTTACAAGCGTCGTTTTGCCACTTGCTAGATCGCCGCTTAGTAGCACCACGCCACTTTTTGGAAGCACCCGCACAAGCCCATCAAGCTCATTTTCTAAAAGCTCAAAAACCATCAAAGCTCTTTTACATATTCGCTTTGAGCGCTTTTTGGTATGCTTTTTGTAGTCGGGATCGCTAGCACCTCATATCTCGCCTCACGAGCTAGAAATTTGATAGTGATAACGTCGCCGATCTTAACATCTTTTGCCGCTTTTGCCTGCACGCCGTTGATGCTCACAACGCCGCTTTTGCACATATCTTCGCTAACGGCACGCCTTTTGGTAATATTTACTACGTTTAAAAATTTATCTACTCTCATGCGGCGGATTTTAACAAAAATAGCCTTAAATTTTTAATCCTTCAGATATTTTAAAAGCTCTTTTAAATTTAGAGGTATGACGCTGCCGTGCGTCTCATTTTTAAAAAGCTCAAAGTGAGAATTTACGCCACTTTGTTTTAAAATCCCAGCCAAATCGCTCGCCTTTAAAATGCCAGCTTTGTCTGTTTTACCCTTTCTCTTTTCAAGCTCGCCAACGCTAAGAAAGACAAATTTAGCCTTTAGTTTCTCTTTAAATTTACCCTCGCTCACATTTTGCTTTAAAATTTCAGACCCACCCCACCAAAGAGATGGCGAAGCGATAAAGAAATTTGAAAATACGCCCTCATTTTTAAGCAAAGCATAAAGTGTAAAAAGCCCGCCAAAAGAGTGTCCATAAAGGCTCTTTTGGCTGTCTTGCACGTTAAATTTCTGATCGATTAATGGCACTAAATTTTTAGTTAAAAAGTGGTAAAACGCATCAGCGCCACCACCATTGCTAAATTCCTCGCCATCTGCCTTTGGCGTGAGATCTTTTGTGCGTTTTTCTACCTCATAGCTTTTGTCTGTGTCATATCCTATGCCTATTATTAGCGGTGCGGAAGAGCCCTCAAATTCATTTAAGAGCATGTTAAACTGGGCATTTGCATCAAGCAAGAAAAGCACATTTTTAAACTCACTTTGTCCCTTTAGCTTGGCTGTGAAAATTTTATAAATTTCATCATTTGCGCTCATTTTAAAGGTTGAAATTTCAAATTTACTAGCAGCTTTTTGGCTAAGTGGCTCAGGTGTCTGGCTAGGTCCTGCATGTAAAGTCTGCGTTATACCAAGTGTAAAAAGCAAAAATTTAAACGCTCTTACCATTTTGCAGCGACCTTAAACCAAAATCTCCTGCCCTCTTGTGGATACCAGTAGTAATTGCCGTCGTCTGCTAGCGCCTCATCGTATCTTACTTTATCAAAGATATTGTAGGCATTTAGGCTAAGTGTTAGGTGCTTGTTTGCGTCCCAGCTTACGCCTGTATCAAATGTGAGTAAATTTTTATTATTTTCACTCACCTTATTGCCAGGGCCAAATTTCACACTAGTAAGCTTACTCTCATAGTTTGTGGTGAAGAATGTTTTTACACTCTTAATTGGTTTATAAGCAAGTGTTGCATGAAATGCATGCTCTGGGGTTGCTGTTAGGCTTTTTGCATCAAGTCTGCCAAGATTTGTCTCACTAAATTTCATAGGGCCGTTTGGTGTGTTTATCGTTGGGTTGCCGGTTTTTATCTTTGACTTATTATAGGTGTAATTTGAGCTTAGATTTAAGTTTGAAAGGATGTCATAGTCGCCACTTAGCTCCACTCCCCAAACGGTCGCACCTTCAATGTTAAAGTAAGTTCCCCAACCAGGGCAATTAACACTTGGCGCACCTGAGCAAGTACCAAAGGCTGGAATTCTATTTACATTACTGCCGTCGGTATCTAGGATCTTGTCTTTAAATTCATTTTTAAAAAACATTACCGAGCCTCTAAAATCAGCCTGATTGTCATAATATGCACCAACTTCGTAAGTTATACTTTTTTCTGGCTTTAGATCTTTGTTTCCAAAATCAACTATTTTCCAAGCATTTTGAATAGTGCCTACTTCTGGGGAGATTTGATTGACATTTGGCGTTTTATAGCCAGTTGCTACGCCGCCTTTTAAGCTTAGCGTATCTGTAGCGTTATAGACTAGGTAAGCTCTTGGCGAGAGGTGATTGCCAAAGAATTCGTTGTGCGTGAGTCTTGAGCCAAGCGTTAAAAATAGCTTCTCATCTAAAATTTGCCACTCATCCTCGATAAATCCCGCATGCTCACTCATCGAGTAGCTTTTTGGATTTTTAAGACCATTCCTTGAGGCATTTGAGACGATGAAGGTCGTGCCGACATTTTGCTTGCTAAAGTCATAACCAAAAGTGAGTGTATGCGCGCCAAAAAACGTTGTAAATTTAGAATTAAAGTTGTGATTTTTGGCTTTTGCAGGTATGAGGCTGTCAAAAAGACTCGTTCTTTGTGTCTCATCATAAATGTAGCTGATATCGGCATTTAGGTTATCAAATTCGCCAAGATAGCCCACGCCATAGCTCTTTTTCTCATAGTCATAGGCGTTTAGAAGTCTGTTTGTTCTAGTAGTGGCTGACTTTCCAATAGTTCTTGAGTAATCATGCCTTTCATTTGAGCCAAGGATGAAAAATTTATTGTGCTCGTCTGGTGTGATCCAAAGTTTTGCGCTTAAATTTCTCTTATCGCTCTTTTGATATCCGCCTTTATAGTTGTCCTCATCTCTTAGTTTTTTATAGCCCCAAAGCTGGAGTGCAAAAAGGTCTTTATAAAGAGGTAAATTTAGATAAAAGTCGCCTTGTCTGCCATCACCTATGCCTTTGTGCGTGTTTATCGTGGTTGAGATGCCGACGTTGCCGCTAAATTTTGAAAAATCTTTTTTAGTGATGATATTTATCACGCCACCAACTGCGTCGCTACCATAAAGCGAGCTCATAGGACCACGGATGACCTCTATACGCTCGATCGCCTCGGCTGGTGGGATGAAATTTGAGTTCATATCCCCTGCTCCACCCTTTGGGTTTGCGCTACTTGAATTTACCCTTTTGCCATCAATTAAAACTAGCGTTTGAGAGCTTTCCATACCGCGTATCGAGATACCGCTAGCTGGACCATCCTCGCCACCAACGACATTTACGCCTGGGACTTTTTGAGCGATTGAGTGAAGCGAAGTAAAGCTATCTTTTGTAAGCTCATCGCCACTTATCACGCTTATGCTCGCAGGAGCCTCTTTGATCTGCTGCGAAAAGCCACTCGCACTTACTACAACACCATCAAGCCTTGTTTCGTTATTGTCTTTATGCTCTGCTCCAAAGAGCGAATTTGCCACGCAAGCGCTAAGGCAGATGGCAATAAATTTTGTTTTTCTCACGACTATCCTTTTAAAATTTAATTTGAAAAAGTTTGAAATTTAACAAAGTATCTTTTAAAACAATATTAATTATCATAATTTTAAATAGTAATCTTTTTTATAAAATTTTCTAAGAAAAAACTTACATTATTTATTAAATTAGTTTATTAAAAATTAATCAATTTAGGCTAAAATACGACCATTTTAACAAAAGGAAGAGCTATGAAAAAAGACGTAAAAAAAGTGGTTTTAGCATACTCTGGCGGACTTGACACAAGTATCATTTTAAAATGGCTTCAAGATGAATATAACTGCGAAGTAGTCACATTTACAGCTGACATTGGCCAAGGCGAGGAGCTAGAGCCTGCACGCAAAAAAGCCTTAGCACTTGGTGTAAAGCCTGAAAATATTTTTATTGAAGATTTAAGAGAAGAATTTGTACGTGATTATGTGTTTCCAATGTTTAGAGCAAATGCAGTCTACGAGGGCGAGTATCTACTTGGCACATCGATAGCGCGCCCACTAATAGCAAAACGCCAAAGTGAGATCGCAAGACTTGTTGGTGCTGATGGTGTGAGCCACGGAGCAACAGGCAAAGGCAACGACCAAGTTCGCTTTGAGCTTGGATACTACGCGCTTGGCGACAACCTAACTATTACAGCTCCATGGCGCGAGTGGGATCTAAATAGTCGTGAAAAACTTTTGGCATACGCTGAGAAAAACGGCATAGATATCACCAAAAAACCAGGCAAAAGCCCATACTCAATGGACGCAAATTTACTTCACATAAGCTACGAAGGCTTAGTGCTTGAAGACCCAAGCCACGCACCAGAAGATGATATGTGGAGATGGACAGTAAGCCCAAAAGATGCCCCAGATAAGAGCGAGATTATCGAGATAGGCTATGAAAAAGGCGATCCAATGAGCATAAACGGCAAAAAAATGAGCCCAGCTGAAATTTTAACCGAGTTAAACCGCCTTGGCGCAAAACACGGCATCGGCAGACTTGACATCGTAGAAAACCGCTCAGTTGGTATGAAGAGCCGCGGCTGCTACGAAACTCCTGGTGGCACGATAATGCTAAAAGCTCACAGAGCGATCGAGAGCATCACACTTGACCGCGGTGCAGCTCACTTAAAAGATGAGATCATGCCAAAATATGCCGAGCTAATCTACAACGGCTACTGGTGGTCACCTGAGCGAAATATGCTTCAAGCTCTCATCGACAAGAGCCAAGAGCACGTAAATGGCTCTGTTAAAGTTGAGCTTTATAAAGGCAACGTGACTATCCTTGGCAGAAGCAGTAAAAATGATAATCTATTTAGCGAGGCATACTGCACATTTGAAGAAGATAGCGTTTATAATCAAAAAGATGCAGCTGGTTTTATCAAACTAAATGCACTTCGTTTCATCATCGCACGCAAAAATGGGCGAAAATTTTACTAAAAAATAAAATTGAAAAAGGAAAGAAATGAAAGTATTATTAATAAAAGATGTAAAGGCGCTTGGTAAAGCTGGCGAGATAAAAGAGGTAAAAGACGGCTATGGCAATAACTTCTTAATCGGCAAAGGCTTTGCAAAAGCAGCTACTCCAGACGTTCTTCGCCAATATGAAGCAGCCCAAAAAAGAAAGGCCGAAGAGCTAAAATATGAGATCGCAAATTTAGAAAAGCTAAAAGAAGAGCTTGAAAAAGTGACAGTTGTCATCAAAAAAACTCTTGGCGCAAATGGCTCGCTTTTTGGCTCAGTTTCAAAAGAAGAGATCGCAGCAGAGCTTGAAAAAACTCATCATTTAGTTGTCGAAAAAAAAGCGATCGACATGGATACACATCTAAAAGCAGTCGGCCTTTATGACGTTCATGTAAAGCTTGGACACTCGATAAATGCGAGCTTGAAGGTTGATGTGCAAGGAGAGTAGATGTTTCATGCGACAACCATCTTAGCCTACAAAGGCAAAAATAAAGCGGTCATCGGCGGCGACGGGCAGGTGAGCTTTGGCAACACCGTCTTAAAAGGAAATGCCGTAAAAATTCGTAAAATTCATAACGGTAAAGTCCTAGCTGGCTTTGCTGGTAGCACTGCTGATGCGTTTAACCTTTTTGATATGTTTGAGAAAAATTTGGAGCATACAAAGGGCGATTTGCTAAAGGCGGTTATAGAATTTAGCAAAGAGTGGCGCAAAGACAAGTATTTAAGAAAGCTTGAGGCGATGATGCTTGTGCTTGATAGGGATAAAATTTTCTTACTTAGTGGCACTGGGGATGTTGTAGAACCAGAAGATGGCAAGATAGCAGCTATCGGAAGTGGTGGCAACTACGCCCTTTCAGCAGCCCGTGCCTTAGATAAATTTGCCGATATAGACGAAGAGGAGCTAGTTAAAGAGAGCCTCAAGATCGCCGGCGAAATTTGCATCTATACAAATACAAACATCAAAACTTATGTTTTAGAATAAGAGAGAAAATGAACTTAACACCAAGAGAAATTGTTAAATTTTTAGATGACTATGTGATCGGTCAAAAGGACGCCAAAAAGATTATAGCGATCGCACTTCGCAACCGCTACCGCCGCATGAAGCTTGAAAAGAGCTTGCAAGATGACATCATGCCAAAAAATATCTTGATGATCGGCTCAACTGGCGTTGGTAAAACTGAGATCGCAAGGCGTCTTTCAAAGATGATGGGACTGCCATTTATCAAGGTCGAGGCTAGCAAATATACCGAGGTTGGCTTTGTTGGCCGTGATGTTGAGAGTATGGTAAGAGACCTTGCTATGGCATCATATAATCTCGTAAAAAACGAGCAAAGTGAAAAAAATCAAGATAAAATCAACGCCTACATCGAAGAAAAGATCGTCTCAAAGCTACTGCCACCACTTCCAAAAGGTGCTAGCGAAGAGAAGCAAGCAGAGTACGCAAAGAGCTATGAAAAGATGCTAAATAGGCTAAGAAACGGCGAGCTTGACGAGCTAAGTATCGAGATCGAGGTACAGCAAAATCCGCTTGAGGCTGGCTCAAACGTGCCACCTGACATGGCGCAGATGCAAGAGAGCTTTATAAAGATAATTGGCATCGGCGGTAAAAACATCAAAAAAGAGATGAAGGTAAAAGACGCTAAAAAAGCCCTTCAAAGCGAGGCAAATGATAAAATTTTAGACCTTGAGAGCGTAAAAACTGAAGCTTTAAGAAGAGCTGAAAACGAGGGCATCATCTTTATAGACGAGATCGATAAGGTAGCCGTTGGCTCAGGTAGCTCAAACAGACAAGATCCTAGCAAAGAAGGCGTGCAAAGAGACTTGCTGCCTATCGTTGAGGGCTCAAATGTAAATACTAAATTTGGAAATTTAAAGACAGATCACATTTTATTTATCGCAGCTGGCGCTTTTCACATAAGCAAACCAAGTGATCTCATCCCAGAGCTACAAGGCCGTTTTCCACTAAGGGTCGAGCTTGATAGCCTTGATGAGGACGCACTTTATCAAATTTTAACCCAGCCAAAAAATTCGCTTTTAAAACAATACATCGCCCTACTCTCAACCGAAAATGTCGAGCTAGAATTTGACGATGAAGCGATAAGAGAGATAGCAAGGATCGCTCACGCAGCAAATGAAAAGATGGAAGATATCGGCGCTAGACGCCTTCACACCGTGATCGAGCGCGTGATAGAAGATGTCAGCTTTGAGGCTAGCGAGAAGAGCGGCGAGAAGATAAATGTGACAAAAGAGCTCGTAAAAGAGCGCCTAAAAGACGTGGTTGAGGATCAAGACCTAGCGAGGTATATACTTTGAAATCAGGCTTTGTTAGCATCATAGGACGCACAAATGCTGGCAAAAGCTCATTTTTAAATGCGCTACTAAACGAAAAGATTGCCATCGTTTCACACAAGCAAAATGCAACTCGCAGAAAGATAAATGGCATCGTGATGAATAGTGAAGATCAGATCATCTTCACCGACACGCCAGGACTTCATGAGAGCAACAAGGCAATAAATCAACTGCTAATTAGCCAAGCTATAAAATCGATGGGAGACTGCGATCTCATCGTATTTTTAGCACCTATCCATGATGATACAAGTGACTATGAAAAATTTCTAGCTCTAAATCCTGAAAAACCACATATCTTAGTGCTAACAAAAGCCGATGAGAGCTCAAATGCTAAAGTCTTAGAAAAAATTACCCAGTACCAGAAATTTCAAGATAAATTTACAGCTCTGCTTACTTTTAGCACCAAGCAGCCTACCTATAAAAAGCCGCTTCTTGATGAAATTTGCAAGCTTTTGCCAGAGCATGAATATTTTTACGATCCAGAATTTCTCACGCCGACAAATGAAAAAGAAATTTTTAGAGAATTTATACTTGAAGCGATCTATGAAAATTTAAGTGATGAGATCCCATATCTTAGCGATGCGATCATAAAAAGCGTAAAAGAAAAAACAGGCATAACTGAAATTTATGCGAGCATCATCACTGAGCGCGAAATTCACAAAAGTATGATCATCGGTAAGAATGGTGAAACGATAAAACGAATAGGAATTTTTGCAAGAAAGTTAATACAAAATTTAACCGGATCAAAGGTCTTTTTGAAACTCGATGTAATCGTTAAAAAAGGCTGGAGTAAAGAAGAAAAGAGCCTTAATAAAATAATTGGATATTGATTTTTTGTTGTAAAAATATTAAAATACAGCCTAATTAGAGCATTATGAGGTAAATTTTTATGTTAAAGCTTAGAAAAATTAACGATAATCCAATCGTTACACTAGATCCTTATGAATATGAAGGTTTTAGATTTTCTAATAGCAATGTCGATACACTAAGTCTTTCAAAGAATATTTTAAAGCGAGACTTTTTTATATCTTATATCGAGTACAAAGATATAATAACAGCTACCATAAATATCTCAAGAACAATAGATGATGAGGATATTGAAAATAATATCTCGATCAAAATTTACGAAGAGCTCTCTCTTGATCCTGCGATTGACTATAAAATAGTTTATTTTGAAAGCAATGTTGAAAAAGAAGATAGAATTTTTAATGTTTTTATTGCTACAAACGAAACTATAAATAAAATTTTTAAAAATATTTCTAAAAGAGTACCTTTTATAGATTATGTCGTTGTAGAGCCACTCTTATATAGTGCTATATATAAAAAAGGCTTGCTTCCTAGCACTCAGAGTGATTGTTTTTTGACATTTAGGGCCGATGAAGCATTTATAAGCATTTATGTAAATGGAGAATACCTTACATCAAGAGGTTTAAGATACACACTAAATTATCTAAAAGATAAATTTATAGAGCAAAGTGGCGAAAGAGTAAGTCTAGAAAGCTTTTTGGATATACTAAAGACAAGAGGGCTTTTAGATAGCAATGAAGAAGGCTTTAGCTACGATCTAAATACTGTTTTTGAGGACTATATATTTTACGTAAATGACACGATAAATGTTGTCAATAGAATCTATAGCATAAATATAAAAAATATCTATATTGACTGCGACTATAAAATAGAGCGTTTAGAAAAATTTATCAATACAAAGCTTGGCACAAATGCTACGAAATTAAATACAAGCACTGTAATAAATTCTAAAAATTTAGCTATCAGCGAACGATATAACATGATGGCTTTATATGCAAATTTTTACAAAAAAGAGGCCTTTAATGCCGATTTTAACTTCTCAAATTTACTTAGGCCTGATCCGTTCACAAAGAGAAAAAGCGGTAAATTTATACTGACATGTGCCGCTGCTTTTTGCCTAAGCATGTCCTATCCTCTTTATAATTATATAGCTGGCAGTATTTTAGAGGCAGATTCGCAAAGACTAAGCGATGAGCTTGATGTTCTTAATGCACAAGCAGCACAAATAAGAAATACTCTTGAAATACTAAAAAAAGAGCAAAATGATATAAAAGGATTAACTGATAAAGAGGAAGAGAAGTTAAATTTTAGAAAAGGATTGCTTCAAGAAATTGAAAACAAAAAAGATCACTACGTAATGAAAGGTTTAAATCTTTTTGAAATTACCGATATGATAAATAACAATAGCGTTTTTATAACAAATATTAAAAATAACGATAAAAATTTAACTGTAACGGTTGTTAGCGATAATGAAAAAAGGATTACGCAGCTAATAAAAGATATCAGCAAGATGCCTAAATATTCAGTAAATACAAAAAAAATTAAAGAAGATAAGCAAAATAACGAGTATGAAAGTAATATAAGTATAGAGATTAGACAATGAGACAAGACGTTTTAAGTAAAATAGATAAGTATTTTGACGCAAAAAAACAAAGCGAAACAAATATAATTTTTTTGGGTTCAGCTTTAATTATTATTTATATTGTTTATATGCTTTGCTTTGATCCGTCGCAAGATTTTTATGATGAAAGATTTAATTCGCATACTAAAATTAGCAATGATCTTTCAAGAACAAGAGATTATTTAAGATCGACCAGCTCACCTAGCGGGGATAAAAATTTTAAAATAAATGAAGAGTCCAAAATACTTGAAACGCTTAAAGGCAAATACTCTAGTGTTTTAAAATTTAATGCTCATTTTGATTCAAAGCTAAAAGAACTATCGTTTTTATTATTTAACGATCAAAATTGGGCAAATTTTTTAGACAACATCGTATCTTTAGCAAAGCAAAATAATATAAAAATTTTAGAATTAAAAAGCGATATAAAAGAGCCAAATTTCCAAAAGATTGAGCAAATTTTAAATATTGACTTGACATTTTTGGGAGGTTTTAAAGATATGCTTTCATATATAAATGGCCTTGAAGAATCAAAGCTAGTAGTTGATCTTCATAAAATGGATGTAAATTCTACCCAAAAAGAGTTTGGCGCTAAGATCTCGATATCTGTTTGGGGGATGAAATACTAATGAAAATAAAAATTTTATTGGCTTTTTTATTTTTAAATATTGCTTTTGCTAATCAGCTTCAAGAGGAAATGGACTCTTATGATAAAATTTTTGAAAAAATAAAGGAAAAAAGAAGCGGTCTTAGCGATATTGAGCTTTCGAGCATAAAAAATCCTTTTAAACAAGAACCTATCAAGACGATAACAGATCAAAATTCATCAATTACTCCTCAGGCTTCAAAAGGACTTAGTTTAAAAGCAATTTTATTAAACAAAGCAAATATTGATTCCAAGTGGTATGCTGTCGGTGATATTGTTGATGGTTACAAAATAGCCAACATTACTAGAAATAGTGTTTTTTTAGTAAAAGGCGATGAAAAACAAGAGCTAATTTTAAAAAATGGAAGTAAAAATGTTGAGATTAAAATTAAATAAAATATTAATAATAGGTGCACTCATTTGCTTAAATATGAATTATGCTAGTGCTAATGAGAGTAGTTGTTTAAGCAAGAATTTTAATATGAAAATTTCAGATGATGTTGCACTAGTAGATGTGTTAAATCAGCTTTCAGAGATGTGTAACTTTAGTATTGTTGCAAAGGATACTTATAGTAAAACAGAGCTAAAAGATAAAGTTTTTGGCGTTAATATCAGAAATATGAGTCTTAGCGAAGTTTTTGACCTACTTTTAAGTGAGAAAAATTTAAGCTACGAGTTTTCAAATAATGTATTAAAAATTTCATCTTTAAAAACTCAAATTTTTAAACTAGACTATATAACTTCTATTAGAGAAGGAACTGCGGTCACCCAAGCTTCAGTGGATGCTACTCCATCTGAAATTTCTAGTGGTTCAAGTAGTAGCGATAATTCCCAAGATGATAGTTCTCAAGGCTCAAGCAACCTTATAAAAACTACTGAAAGGTTTGACTTTTGGGAAAAACTAGATGCTGAGCTTAAAGCTATTTTAAATAATAGTAGCGAACATATTACAGCACCTGATCCTATTATAAACCAAAATGCGGGACTTATCACTGTTACGGCCACTCCTTCTCAACTTAAGCGTGTCGAGAAATATATAGATGAAATGCAAAAAAGACTAAAAAAACAAGTAATTATTGATGTTTCTATTATTTCAGTTGAGTTAAATAATGAATACAAGCAAGGCGTTGATTGGAGTAAATTTGAACTTGGATTTAATACATACATTGGTAATTCAAGAAACAATCCGAGCTCAAGTGCAACTTGGACAAATAAAGGCAATAGCCTAAGTGATGGATTTGGACGTACATTAAATATTGCAGCTAATTTAAATTTCAGCCTTGATGGAATGATAAATTTTCTTGAAACAAATGGAAAGACAAAGGTTATATCAAGCCCAAAAGTAACAACACTTAATAATCAACAAGCTCTAATCTCAGTTGGCGATAACATAAACTACCGTGTTCAACAAAAGACTGACAATGGAAACAGCAATAGCGATAGGTTGACAACCACTTACAAACAATACTCTGTTTTTATAGGCATATTATTAAATTTATTACCAGAAGTCTCTGATAATAATAAAATCATGCTTCGAATCAATCCATCGCTTAGTAACTTTAAATATGCTGAAGACGACACAAGACAAAATGCGTTAAGAGAGATTGCTCCAGATACGGTGCAAAAGAAGCTATCAACTGTTGTTCAAGTTGATAGCGGTGATACTATTATTCTTGGTGGATTAATAGGCCAGACAAAGGGTAAAAATAATACTTCTGTACCTCTTCTTTCTGATATCCCGCTTATAGGTGGTGTCTTTAAAAGCACAAGAGACAATATAAAGACAACAGAACTTATCTTTGTCATCACTCCTCATGTAGTTGATTTTGACAAAAAAAAGCCACTTAATCAATCATTAAAAGACTTAGGTTTTTCTAAAACGATCTATGAATAACAAGAATATTTATACAGATATAAAAGATATCTTTATCAACGAAGACGAAGTAGCTGATTTTGTTAACCTAGATAATTCAATCACTTGTTACAATAAGATCGTCTCGGCTCTAAAAAAGCCATTAAAGCTTATACTTTTTTATGGCAAGCCTGGTAGTGGAAAGACTTTTTTGCTAAACAAGATAGCCTCTGATCTTCAAAAGGATAAAAAATTAATTTTTTTCCCACATCCTTTTTTTAGCGAGGCTACATTTATAGAAGCTCTTTGTGAAGATATATACGGAAATAAACTTGATAATATAAATAATTTTGAAAGTTTTGTTGCACACTACTCAAAAGAATTTAAAAATAAAGATGAAATTTTACAAAACCAAATAGTTGTCATCTTGGATGAAGCACAACTTTATCCTACTGAATTGATCGAAAAAATAAGGCTTATGGCCGATACAAGATTATTTAAATTTCTATTTACGATTCATAAAACTGAAAATGAAGATGTGTTAGCAAAAGACTATTTTCAAACTAGAATTTGGGAGAGTATAGAGCTTGGAAGTGCAAACACGAATGAAATCATAGTTTATTTACAAAGAAAAATAGGACAAAAAGGCTACGATAAATACCTAAATTTTCAGAAAAAAGACTATGACAAAGCCTATGAGCTTTGTTGCGGAAATTTACGCACACTAAATAAAATTATGTATAAATTTTATGAAATTTGTGAATATTATGAACAAAATCAGCCATCAAAGTTAAGTAGCGAGGACGCAAATATTAAAATTTTGACAATGTCTGCACTTGATACAGGAATAATTCATGCTTGAATTACAAGAAATTCAAAGACTAGAAAAGCTCTATGAAGAGTACGAAAAAAAGAATAAAAATAGCTTTTTAAAATTGTTATCACATAAAAAGCTAGGTCTTTTAATAATTACGATCTTGCTAATTGCTTTTATCTTTGGTGCTTTTTTATTTTTCTCAAATGCTAAAAACAAAAAAGAGACAACCAATACTCCAGCTTTAGTTGAGAAAAATTTGACAATACAAACAGATATAAAAGAAAAAAATATAACCTTTACTGAAACTAATGTCAGCAAAAATATTTTAGAAGATGGCAAACAAAAAAGTGAGCAGGCAAAAGAGAGGTTTGAATCAGATAAGAAACAAGATGAGCTCGCTGAGAAAATAGCTAAAAAGCTAGAACAATCCATAAAGCTAAATGAAGATAATAAAGAGCAGGCATCAGACAAAAAACAAAGAAGTGGTGGTGGTTGGTTAAAGCTAAATTTACCAACTGAAAATGAAAATATACAAAATGAACAGTCTCTATCAAATGAAGAGATAATAGAACTAGAACCAAAGGCAAAGCCAAAAATTGATATTCAAATTTCAAGTGAAAACAATGAAATTTCTATGCTAAAAGAAAATTTTAATAAAAGCAAAAATCCAGAAATCGCCCTTAAAATAGCAAGAAAATGCTATCAAGATAAAAGATATAGCGACACTATAAAATGGGCACTGTCGGCAAATAATTTAGATAGTAGCATTGAGGAGTCTTGGATCATGTTTGCTAAGGCAAAATATATGCTAAAGCAAAAAGATGATGCCTTGCGCGCATTAGAAGAATATAATAAAAATAAAAATAAGCCAGAAATAAATGAGCTAATAAATAAGATAAAAAGCGATACGTTGTGAAATTTTTGCTTATTATATTTTTATCATTAAATGCCTTTGCACTTGGGGTGGCCGACATAAAAAGTTATTTTGAAAAAGCTGAATATCCTAAAATTTGTAATCAAAAAATACAAGATCTTTTAAAAGATTCACAAAATGAAGAATTTCTTAATATCTTTGGCATATCTTGCTTAAAAACAAATGATATAGATAGGCTCGCTCTTCCAGCAAGCAAACTATCAAAAACGCAAAGCTCAAGAGAGAATGCAGCATATTTTGCAGATATATTGCTTAAAAAAAAGCTATTGCTTCATGCTATCTTGGATGGGGCTGATATAAGCTATATTAGACTTCCAAAGAGCGATTACATTCTTTCATTTATATTTGATAAATTTGTCAAAAAAGAATACGTTGAGGAGCTTGGTGTATTTATTTTTGAAGAGCCAAATTCAGACACAAGATATGAGCTTAGTGCAATCGTTGGCTCAAATTTTGTAAAAATGATTTTAAAAATTTTTAAAAATGACGATCTTACTTCGCAGATTGAGTATAGATAAAGAGAAGAGATGAATAATTTAGAAAATTTAACGCTAAAAACATTAGAGCAACTTAATAAACTAAATGATGAGCAAATTTTAAAGATTATAGAGATAAAAAAGATAAATAAAAAAAGTCTTTTGGCTATTTTGCTTGAAGAAAATATGCTAGAAGAAGAGATTTTTTTTGAAATTCTATCTGATATTTATAGAAGAGGACACACTGACATTGATGAAATTTCAACTAGCCTTCAGATAGATCAAAAGCGCTTCATTCAATATGTATGTGATAAATTTAAAATCACATTTTTTGATCTTGATGATATAGATATCGACTACCGTATCAGTGAAAAGCTAAGCACCTCGCAGCTAAAATCATATAACGCCATCCCTGTAAAAGAAGACGAGATAAGCGTTTATGTAGCTTTTAAAAATCCTTTTGATGTAATCATTCAGGATAAAGTTCAAAATTTATTTAACAGAAAGCTATTAAAAGTAGCTTGCGCCGATCCAGCCCAGATAGAAAAATATATAAATAAAATAGCTCTTAATGAAAGTATAAAAGACGTCATTACAGAGATCAGAAAAGAGCTTTCAAGCTCCAGTAGCCAAGGGCAAAGCACAGAAAGTTCTGGAATTTTAAAGCTAATTGAGATAATTTTAAAAACATCTATTCAAAGCAGAGCAAGCGATATTCACATTGAGCCAACCGAGACAAATTGCATAGTAAGAAGCAGAATAGATGGCATGCTAAGTGAGACATTTATATTTGATAAAGATATCTATCCACCGATGGTAAGCCGAATGAAGCTACTTTCAAATATGGATATCGCGGAGCGCCGCCGCCCACAAGATGGTAGATTTTCAGCTCAAATTTTAGATAAAGAGTACGATTTTCGTATCTCTACGCTACCTATCTTAAATGGCGAAAGCATAGTTTTAAGAATTTTGGACAAATCAAAAGTTATCATAAACATTGAAGACCTTGGTATGCATCCAGATAACTTTGCTAAGTTTAAAAAGAGCATGAAAGCACCTTATGGCATTATCCTGGTTACTGGTCCGACAGGATCTGGAAAAACGACTACACTTTACGGTGCATTAAATGATATAAAAAGTGTAAAAACTAAGATTATTACCGTTGAAGATCCGGTCGAGTATCAGCTAAATATGATCCAACAAGTACATGTAAATGAGAAGGCTGGGCTTACTTTTATATCAGCTCTTCGCTCTATTTTAAGGCAAGATCCAGATATTATCATGATAGGTGAGATCAGAGATCAAGAGACGCTTAGGATCGCGATTCAAGCGGCACTAACTGGTCACTTGGTTTTTTCTACACTTCATACAAACGACGCTATTAGCGCTTTACCTCGTATGGTTGATATGGGTATTGAGCCATATCTAGTAAGTGGCGCACTAGTTTGCATCGAGGCTCAAAGGCTTGTAAGAAAGCTTTGTCCGTATTGCAAACAAAAAGTCACGCTATCTCAAAAAGCTCTTGACGAGATTAAGAAATTTCTTCCTGAAGATTATCAATTTTATAAAAGCGTAGGTTGCCAACACTGCTCACAAACTGGATATCTAGGGCGTGAAATGATAAGCGAAATATTATCTATCAGCGATCATATAGCAAGTATCGTAGCAAACAACGCTTCAAAAGAAGAGCTTAAAAAGGCCGCCTATGACGAAGGCTTTATAGATATGTTCCATGATGGCGTTATACGCGCAGCAAATGGTGTAACAACAATCGAAGAAGTATATAGAGTTGCCAAGATATGAAATTTTACGAAATAGAATATATAAAAGATGGCAAACGCCAAAAGATGAGCCTAAAGGCCAATAGCAAAAATGATGTAAAAAATTGTGCAAATATTCAAGGCATGATAGTAAAGATCAAAGAAACTCAGGTCTCAAGTATCAACAATGATTTTTTGGACTTGCAAGAAAAATTTAACAAAATATTCTCTTCTTCAAAAGTAAAAATTCCAGCTCTAGTTGCTACCATAAGGCAACTTAGCGTTATGACTAATGCTGGTATATCAATACATGATGGCATAAAAGAGACAGCAAATGCTACTGAGGATAAAAGGCTAAAAATAATATTTCAAACATTAGACGAAGACCTAAATCAAGGTGCTAGCTTAACTCAAGGTATAGAAAATTTTCAAGAAGAGCTAGGCGATGTCACTGTCGCTATGGTAAGGCTTGGAGAGAGTACTGGTAATATGGCCGATGCATTATCAAAGCTAGCTGCTATCTTGCAAGAAGTCTGGGATAACCAGCAAAAATTTAAAAAAGCCATAAGGTATCCAATAACCATAATATGCTCTATAATTTTGGCTTTTATTGTGCTTATGACATCAGTTGTTCCACAATTTCGAGAAATTTTTAGCCAGCTTAATGCCGACCTCCCCCTTCCTACTAAAATTTTACTAAACATTGAATACATAATGAGCAATTACGGCATATATATAATAGTTGTTCTTATTGCATTTGCTTTTTTGCTAAAAAAGCAATATTCAAATGATGAAAATTTTAGGGATAAGGTCGATAAATATCTACTAAAAGTCTATCTTGTGGGCAAAATAATATTTTTTGCAAATATGAGTAGGTTTAATCTAATCTTTACGGAGCTTGTTCGTGCAGGACTTCCTATCGCTGACGCACTAGATACTGCCGTTGTAACTGTTTCAAATCAAGACATAAAAAATAAACTAACTGCTGTAAAAGTGCTGGTTGGCCGTGGCATAAGCTTAACCGAGGCCTTTAGGCAAACTGGACTTTATGAGGGTATGCTTATACAAATGATAGGTGCTGGCGAACAAAGTGGTAGCTTAGATGACATGACACAAAAGGTTACTGATTATTATAGAGTGAAATTTAATGATATTATTGATAATATTTCAAACTATATTGAGCCGATACTACTAATATTTATCGCAGCTATGGTGCTTTTGCTCGCCCTTGGTATATTTATGCCAATGTGGGATATGGCAAAAGCTGTTAAAAATTAAATCAACATTTAAAGGAGTAAAATGCCTATAGAAAGAGAATATGGCGTTGATGAGAACGCATTTTTAGTTTCAAAAACAGATACAAAAGGAAGGATCACTTATTGCAACGAGCCTTTTTTAAATATCGTAGGAGTAAAACAAGGTGATCTCTTGGGAAAACCGCACAATATAATAAGGCACACTGATATGCCAAGAGTTATTTTCAAGCTACTTTGGGAACGCATACAAAATAAAGAGGAAATTTTTGCCTTTATTAAAAACAAAACTCTCAATGGTGGATTTTACTGGGTATTTGGCAATATCACAGCCTCGCTTGATCAGCAAGATAATATCGTTGGATACTATTCTGTTAGACGTAAGCCAAATGCAAAAGCAATAGAGATCATAAAACCACTTTATGCAAAATTACTTGAGCTAGAACGAGATGGCGGTATTGAAGCATCTAAAAAATATTTATTAAAATTTTTGGAAGAAAAATCAACAAGCTATGATGAATTTATAAACAACTTGCAAAGGTTCTAGATATGTTTAAGAAAAAATCAAATGCAATAAATGAGATTTTAAGTGTTGTCAAATCGGCAAGCAATGGCATACTAGAGCCTCGCATTGTAAATGTTGGAGAAAAGGACGAGATGTATGAAGTCGCCCTTGGCATAAATGATTTGCTAGATCAAGTTGAGGCGCTTCAACGTGAAATTTCAACCTCAGTCCAAGCTGCACAAAACTCAAAAACATATAGAAATATATTTGTAGAAGGGTTTAGGGGTTTATTTAAACGAAATGCCATATCTATGAGCAAGGGTGTCACAGGTATAAAAGACGGCCAAAAAAGCAAGGTTAGAGGTCTTCTATCAAGCGAGCTTGACAAACTTGGAAACGGTATAAATGGTATAAATTATGTAAGAGATGATCTAAATGAAAGTATCAAAAATTTAAGCCAAACAGCAACAGATGCTAGACAAACTGCACAAATAGCAAGAGAAAATATGTCAAACATCGTCGAGCTTAGTCAAAACATGGGAGAGCTTGATGGTCTAGTACAAAGCTGCTCAAATGCTACTGGCATGCTAAGCACTAGGGCTTCTGAAATAAGCTCTGTTTTAAATTTAATAAAAGATATTGCCGATCAGACAAATCTACTTGCTCTTAACGCCGCCATTGAAGCTGCTCGTGCAGGAGAGCACGGACGTGGTTTTGCGGTAGTTGCTGATGAGGTAAGAAAGTTAGCCGAAAATACACAAAAAGCCGCAAGCGATATAGAGGTCAATATAAAAACACTTCAGCAAGAGGTAAATGATATCGATGAAAATTCTAAAAAAATCGATGAAATTTCTAAATTAACGACACAAAATGTAGAAAATTTCAAAAAGGTATTGAGCGAGTTTAATGCGAACGCACAAAATACTGCTCAAACATCAAAATATGTCGAAAATAAAACCTTTGCCATAATTGCAAAAATTTCGCAAATCGCTTATAAAACCAAAGTGTACTCTGATCTTATAAACGAACAAGGATATAGTGAAGAAATATGTGATTTAGCGCAAAGCCTGCTAGATTGGTATGAGAACGAGAGTATAAGCGAACACAAGCAAAATAAAAATTTTGATAAGTCAAAAGAGCTTACATCGTCGCTAAATAATGAAATCAAACTCTTGCTCGAGAAGTCAGCCTCTGGCTACAACGAACAAAATTTGAATTATTTTGTTGATAAATCTAAGAAAATAGAAGATCTAAGCGAGCAAATTTTTACTTCGTATAACGAAATTTTTAAAGATAAAAACTAAAGTATTAAATTATCTTTGATGTTTCTTTGGGTGGTCAAAAAACAGAGCTTTTGCACTGCCCTCTTTTAGTTCTTTAAATTCAGACTCAAACTCTATGCAAAAAATGCCTGAAGTTGGTATATTGTCGATCGATGAGTCGCTTAGGTATTCGCAAATTTCAGTTATACTTGGATTGTGCGTGATGATGAAAATTTCATCTAAATTTTCATCCAAATTTCTTACGAACTCCAAAAGATCCTCAAAGCTTATGTCGTAAAGCTCGTCTTTTATCTCTATGGATTTTTCTTTAAATTTTAAAGTTTTAGCGATGATTTTTGCTGTTTGCTCGCACCTTTTAGCGCTGCTTGAAAAGATAGCCCCTGGCATCACATCATACATTTTTAGTCTATTTGCCATAAATTTAGCGTCTTCTTTGCCTTTTTGACTAAGCTCCCTTAAGGAATCTTTAGCTCCGTCCTTATTCTCATCAACCGCTTTTGAATGTCTTATGAAATAAATTTTACTCACTATCTCTCCTTTGAGAAATTCTTTATCAAGCAAAGCTCTTCTTTGCTAAATCCAGCTTTTAAGCGATCTTGCTCATTGATCTCTCTAACATTTTTAAATGAATTTGGATACAAACTTAAGATAATGTCAAAGTAGCTATTTTTATCAATACCCTCTTTTTTACAAGCAAATTTAAACCACTTATCGCCTTTATAAACATGAGAGACCTCCTCCTTTAAGATGACTTTTAGGCACTCAATGAGCTCTTCGTTTCCGCCCTCACCTTCAAGCCTTTTTATAATATGAGCGTTTGCATCAAGCCCATTTGCCTCCATATATCTTGGCAGTAGCGCCATACGGCTAGTTAGACTATCTGAAGTCTTTTGAAGTGCGATAAAAAGCCCATCATGTACACTTAGCTCGCCGTATCTACCACCTTGTTTTAAGAGCAAATTCTCTATCATACAAAAGTGTCTGATCTCATCTTCAGCTACTTCTAGCCAGTCTTCATAAAATTCTCTTGGCAAATTTCTAAATCTATAACAAGCATCAAGCGCGATGTCAATAGCGCTAAATTCAATATGAGCTACCGAATGGATAAAATTTAAATTTTTATCCTTTGGCTTTACTTTTTTGTTTAGCTCTTTCATGCTAACTACTTCACAAAATTTTGCATAGCTAGGCGTTATTAGCTCATTTGGCTTAGAGCTTTCACAAAAATTTATATTAAAATCTCGTTTAAATTTCTCATAAAATAGTTCAAACTTTAAAAATTTAAGCCCAATCTCGCCTTCATTTAAAATTTCCCAAATTTCATCAAAAAAATTCATATTTTCTCTTTATTTAAATCTGTATTTACAAGTGTAAATTTATATAAACAATGCTTAAAATTTGAGCCTAGTATTTGTTTTAAAAGATTTTTAGTAAAAATTTCTGATTTATTTTGCTTTGCCATATCCAGCAAATCTATTTGCTGCCAAGCAACTTGAATTTGAACACCTTACAAGGTAGCTATTTATCTCTTGATTTCCTTTTAGATGCACATTTTTTTGTTTTAGATTCATATAGCTATGAATTATCTTTCCGCCAGAATTATGTATAAATTTTACTGTCTCATCGCCAAGAACAGCCGTAACTATGCCAACATGAGTGATATTTTTCTTATCTTTATTTTTCTGGACGCCCTTGCCAAGAGTATTTGAGAAAAATACAAGATCACCTATTTTTGGATTTTTATGAGTAATTAAATTTTTACTTTCATAAAAATTATAGATCGCTTTTGACTTTCTACCGCCATTATCGTAGTAGCGATTTATTGTCTTTTCATCAAAATACATATTTTGATACTTTGCATTTACGATAGAAACGAATCCTGAGCAATCACCGCCAGCTCTTGTATTTAGGTATTTTTTAAAAAAAGAACCAAATTTTTTATCTTCTCTATCATTATCTTCATCTATGATTTCACCAATCATTTGCTCGCTAAAATCAACACTTGAAGTTACGGTTTGATTTGTTTCATTTTGCGGAGTTGTCGGTTGATTAGAGGTAAAAGAACAACCTGTAAAAAATATAATGCTAAGTATAAAAAAGATTTTTTTATTTATTGAATTTGACATATTTATATCCAAAATTTTAGTGTTTGCAATTTTAACTTTTAAACGTAAATGAACCGGAAATAGTGCTTTGCTTTCTTTATTCTAAGTTAAAAAGCAATATAATATCGGCAAAAAACATATTTTCTTAAGGCAAAAAACAATGATGCACTATTTAAAGATAAAAGGAAATGCCAAATTAAGTGGCGAAGTAAAAATAAGCGGTGCCAAAAATGCTGCTCTACCGATCATCGCCCTAACCTTACTTGCAAAAAAAAGTGTAAATTTAACAAATATCCCAAATGTCGCTGATATAAAAACGCTTTGCCAACTACTAACTAACCTAGGAGCAAAGTGCGAATTTAAAAATAAAAACTCACTAAGCATAGACACAAGTGGTGTAAGCTCAACTACTGCAAATTATGATATCGTTAGAAAGATGCGCGCTTCTATCTTAACGCTTGGACCGCTTCTTGCACGCTTTGGCCACTGTGAAGTGAGCCTACCTGGAGGATGTGCGATTGGACAAAGACCTATCGATCTGCATCTAAATGCGCTTGAAAAAATGGGAGCAAATATCGAAATAAAGCAAGGCTACGTCGTTGCAACAGCACCAAATGGACTAAAAGGCGCAAAAATCGTTTTTGATAAAATCACCGTAACTGGTAGCGAAAATATCATCATGGCTGCAGCTCTAGCGCACGGCACGACAGAGATTTTTAACGTAGCACTTGAGCCTGAAGTGGTGCAAATTTGTGAAATTTTGGCTAAGAGTGGCGTTAAAATAGAAGGCATCGGCACAAGTGAGCTAAAGATAACCGGAAGCGGCCAAAAATTGCTTGAAATTTGCGATATTGAAGTAATTCCTGATAGGATCGAAGCTGGCACATACCTTTGTGCTGGAGCTATAACAAATAGCAAAATTTCAGTCACAAAGGCAAATGCAGCCCATATGACGGCTATTTTAAATAAATTTGAAGAGATGGGCTTTGGTATAGAGATAGATGGCGACAAGATCACGATATTGCCAGCAAAAGAGATAAAACCAGTGGAGATAAGAACCACCGAGTATCCGGGCTTTCCAACAGATATGCAAGCTCAATTTATGGCGCTTTGTCTTGCAGCAAATGGCGTTAGCACGATAGATGAGAGACTTTTTGAAAACCGCTTTATGCATGTTAGTGAGCTTGCTAGAATGGGAGCAGATATTAAATTAAATGGACACATCGCAAGTGTTTATGCGCCAGCTAAGCTAAATGCAGCCGATGTGATGGCGACAGATCTTAGAGCCAGCTCAGCGCTGATACTAGCTGCTCTTATAGCAAATGGCGAAAGCTTGGTACATAGAATTTATCACCTTGATAGAGGATATGAAAATTTAGAGGAAAAATTTCAAGGCCTTGGTGCAAATATTATTAGGCTTGAGGAGTAAAAATGCTGCTAAATGACGCATTAGATGCGCTTAAATCTAAATTCAAATTAAAAATAGATAGCGAAATTTTACCTATCAGCATGACTCTTGGTAAAACATTGGCAAATGATGTAGTGGCGGTAAAAGACTTGCCATGTTTTGATAACTCTGCACTTGATGGCTTTGCTGTAAAATTTGAAGATAAAGACAAGCCATATAAAATAGTTGCAAGTGCCTTTGCAGGCGATAAAGAGCAGCTAAGCATTGGCAAAAATGAGTGTGTTAAGATAATGACTGGTGCGAAGATGCCAAAGGGTGCAGATACTATCATAAAGATTGAAGATTGTGTAGTTGATGGAAATTTTATAAAAGCACCAAATAATCTTAAAAAAGGTGATGGGTATCGCTTTAAAGGCGAAGAGGTAAAGATTGGTGAAATTTTGCTAAAAAGTGGCGATGTTTTAAACACTAGAGGCATAATGATGCTAGCAGCACAGGGCATAAGTTTTATAAATGTTAAAAAACAGCCTAGTGTTGGAATTTATTCAAGTGGAAACGAGATCATCGAGCCTTGGCAAAGAGCGAGCGAGGATGAAATTTACAATGCAAATGCCTTTGGCATCGCTGCACTTTTAAGTTCTATTGGACAAGATAGCTCATATCTTGGCATCATAAAAGATGAGCTAAGTGCTGTCAAACAGGCATTTTTAAATGATACAAATTACGACATTATTATATGCTCTGGCGGAGCAAGTGCTGGGGAGGCTGACTTTATGAAAATAGCTCTAAGCGAGCTTGGATACAATGAAATTTTTTCACATATTGATATAAGACCTGGCAAACCTTGCAAGGCTTATGAAAAAGATGGCAAACTTATCTTTATCCTTCCTGGAAATCCAATGGCAGCTTATGTTTGCATGATGATGCTTGTTTTGCCTCTTTTAAGAGAGGATTGCTTTGTGATGCAAAATGCTATAAATGCGCAAAATTTAAAGGTAAAATCAGGCAGGATCAATGCAATTTTTGGAAATATTGAAAATAATAAATTTATAGCAACAAATGGTGGAAAATACGGCTCTGGCATGATAGATCATATTTTAAAAAGCACTTTTATGTTTTTAACTAGCCCAGATCAAAGCGAAATTTTGCAAAATAGTGAAATTTCTCTTATAAAACTTCCATAAAATCTTGACAAATGAAAAACAATCTGATAGAATGCGGACTTCATTTTAACTGCGGGAATAGCTCAGGGGTAGAGCACAACCTTGCCAAGGTTGGGGTCGCGAGTTCGAATCTCGTTTCCCGCTCCATCTTTTTTATACTCTTTTTTTTATTTTCCACAAAACTCTTTGCAAATGAAGTCAGCATCTATCCGATGTATTGCATTCTAAACGATCAAATTTCACTTAGTACTTTTGGCTTTGAAGGCGAAGACAATGAAATTTTAAACTTAGAGGGCAAAAGAGCAGCCAAGATAGATAGCAAAAAACTCTATGAAATTCTAACAGCAAATTTTAAAACATATAATGACAAAAGCGGTGGAAGCGTTGCTTTTGTAAAAAACTGCTCTATCATGGATGAGATTCAAATGCAATTTTTAAGATCAATTAGTGATGAATATCCTGGTATCAGCATAAGTGATCTTAGCATCAGTCCACAAAATAAACTTCCAGCAAATTTCAAAGAGCTCATCCTAAAAAATATCTTTTTAGGTGATCAAAATAGTCAAAAAGGCGTCTTTAGAGCCTCATTTGAGGACGTTGATCTAAGCTTAAAGAGCCTTTATTTTAAATTTAGTTTTAATGCTAAAATGCCAGTTTTTATCGCTATAAATTCAATGAATACAAACCACATTTTAAGCCTGCTTGACTACCAACCAACGATGATTGAGTTTGGCAAATGGCCAAAAGATGCACTTTCTAGCTCAAATAGCTTAGCTCTTATAACAAAAGTGCAGATAAAAAGCGGTGAAATTTTAACGAAGCGTCAGTTTAACGCCATAAATTTAGTAAAAAAAGGTCAAATGCTAAATGCAGTTTTGAGCGAGGATGGCGTTAAGATAATAGCTGAAGTAAAGGCACTTGAGGATGGAAATTTAGGTGATATGATAAAGATAAGAACAAAAGATAATAAAATTTTACAGGCCACAGTTTCAGGTAAAGATGAGGCGGTAATAAGATGAAAAAGATAGTATTTGCAGCCACTGGAGCAAGCGGGGCTGGACTCTTTTTAAAGCTTGTCAAGGCTGCCAAAGATAATTGCGAGGCGCACGTCATAGTTAGTAAAAATGCCATGAAAGTTTTAGAGGCTGAAGAAAATTTGAAGCTAAATTTAAATGATCTTGGCGTGAAAATTTATGATGATCAAGACCTTATCGCAGGCCCAGCGTCAGGCTCGTTTGGCACGAATGCTATGATCATAGCGCCCTGCTCTACCAACACACTAGCAAAAGTTGCAAACGGCATAAGCGACACGCTAATCACAAGAGCCGCAAATGTCGCGCTAAAAGAGAAGCAAAGGCTAGTTTTTGGCGTTAGAGAGATGCCGTTTTCCACTATCGCGCTTTCTCAAATGCAGCTTCTCTCATCTCTTGGTGCTATCATCGCTCCACCAGTTTTGGGATACTACGCAGGTATAAAGAGCCTTAAAGATATGGAAAATTTCATCATCGGCAAGTGGCTTGATGCCTTAAAAATCGAAAATAATCTTTACAAAAGGTGGCAAATTTGAAAAAATCTTGCATCTATCCAGGAACTTTTGATCCGATCACAAACGGCCATTTGGACGTTATCGTAAGAGCTACAAAAATTTTTGACAAAGTGATTGTCGCAGTTGCAAAAAATGACAGCAAACAGCCGATGTTCGCACATGAAAAACGCATAGAGATGGCAAAAGGAGCAGTTTGCGAGCTAAAAAACGTAAGCGTTCTTGGCTTTGATAACTTGCTTGTTGATTTTGCTAAATCGCACGGCATAAACACCGTCATCAGGGGACTCCGCGCGGTTAGTGACTTTGAGTATGAGTTACAAATAGGCTACGCAAACGCTGCACTTTGGGACGAATTTGAGACGGTTTATCTTATGCCAAGCTTAAATAACGCCTTCATTTCAAGCTCGATCGTCCGCTCAGTCTTGCGCCACGACGGCGATGTGAGCAACCTAGTGCCAGCAAAAATTCTAAAAAATTTAAAGGCGTAAAATGTATGTTTTGTTTGAGGGTATTGACGGCGTTGGCAAGAGCACGCAGATAGAAATTTTAGCCTCTAAATTTAGTGATGCCATCGTCACAAAAGAGCCAGGTGGCACGCAGCTTGGTGAAAATTTACGAGAAATCTTACTAAGCTCAAGCATAAAAATAGGCAAAAGGGCTGAAATTTTACTCTTTTTAGCTGATAGGGCTGAGCATTTTGAAAAGCTGGTTGCTCCAAATTTAGGTAAACTGATTTTAAGCGATAGAGGCTTTATCTCAGGCATCGCCTACGCTTTAGCAAATGATGAAAACTTAGATGAAAGCGTGCTTTTAGAGCTTAATAAATTTGCACTAAATGATAAATTTGCAGACAAGATCATCTTTTTTGAAGCAAGCCATGAGCTTATAAGCACGCGCTTAAAAGCAAGAGGCACAAGCGATAAGATCGAAGCTCGCGGACTAGAGTATCTTTTAAAAGTGCAAAGTTTGATGAAGCAAATTCTCATTAAAAATGGCTTTGAAACGCTTTTTATAGATGCATCTAAAAGCATAGAGCTAATTTCAAAAGAGATAGAAAATTTTATAAATTTTAAGTAAAATCACAAAAAAATAAAAAGGATAATGCGATGATAACGGCACTTCGTGGCATGAAAGATATGCTTCCAGCTCGCGCTAAACTTTACGCACGGATAATCAAAACCTGCGAGGAAGTCGCAAAAAACTATGGATATGAGCAAATTTTGACCCCGCACCTCGAGGAGACGGCACTTTTTAAAAGAAGTGTCGGCGAGAGCAGTGACATTGTTGGCAAAGAGATGTATCAGTTTGAAGACAAAGGTGGCAACGACGTTTGCTTGCGACCTGAGGGCACAGCTGGCGTGGTCAGAGCCTTTATCGAGGCAAAACTTGACAGGGCAAATGTGACAAAGCGCTGCTTTTATCACGGCTCGATGTTTCGCTACGAGCGCCCACAAAAAGGCCGCTTAAGAGAGTTTCACCAGTTTGGCTGTGAGTGTTTTGGTGAGGGCAGCGTCTATGAGGATGCGAGCATTATCTTGATGGTGAGCGAAATTTTTAACAGACTAAACATAAAAACAACCCTAAAAATAAACTCCCTTGGCGACGAGAGCTCGATGAAGTCTTACAAAGAAAAGCTCGTTAAATTTTTAGATGAAAATGACGACAGAATTTGCGAGGACTGTAAAAGACGCAAGCTTTTAAATCCTATCCGCGTGCTTGACTGCAAGGTTGAGAGCTGCCAAGAAATTTACAAAAACGCCCCAGTTATCACTGATAGCTTAAGCTGCGAGGCGCAGGCTGATTTTGCAAAACTGCAAGAAATTTTAACGGCAAATGGCGTTAAATTTGAGATAGACACAAAACTCGTTCGTGGGCTAGACTACTACTGCAAGACGGCGTTTGAGTTTATCAGCAATGAGATCGGCTCTCAAAGTGCAGTCGCCGGTGGCGGCAGATACGACAGGCTGGTTGAGTATCTTGGCGGTAGAGCAAGTTATGGCGTTGGCTTTGCGATGGGTGTTGAGAGGATAATGGAAATTTTAGGTGAAGCTGGAGATGAGCGAAACGGAGTTTATCTTTGTGCGCTTGATGCGACGAATTTAGACTTTGTCTATGCGCTTGGCTCAAAGCTTCGCAAAAAATATCCGGTTGAAATTTCTTATGAAGCCAAAAAACTTCAAAAACATCTGCAAAATGCTGACAATAAAAATGCAAAAATTTTCCTTTGCGTGGGCGAAAATGAGATGAAAGAGAATAAAATTTGGTATAAAAATTTAGAGACCAAAGACGAAAAAACGATAAATTTAGATGAGCTTGAAAAGGAGCTGGGATGAATGATTTTGGACTTAGCATTTGGGGCAATTCAAATTTTGTTATAGAAGATGGCAAAGTCTGTATAAATGCAGCCAGCAAACCAGCGATCATAGACATCGTAAAAGAGATAAGAGACGACGGATATAGAGGGCCACTACTGCTTCGCTTTCCGCACCTTATCCAAAAGCAGATCGAGCAGATCCACGCAAGCTTTGCAAAAGCAAAGAAAGAATTTGCCTACAAAGGCAGCTTTAATGCGGTATTTCCACTTAAGGTCAATCAATATCCTGGCTTTGTAAAAAATTTAGTGCGCCTTGGCAAGCCCTACAACTACGGCCTTGAAGCTGGCAGTAAAGCTGAGCTACTTTTAACCATGGCTTACAATAACGAAAAAGCTCCCATAACCGTAAATGGCTTTAAAGATAAAGAGATGATAAATATAGGCTTTATCGCCGCTGAGATGGGACACAACATCACGCTAACGATCGAGGGTCTAAACGAGCTTGAAGCGATAATCGCCATCGCAAAGGAGCGCTTTAAACCAAAACCAAAGATCGGACTTAGAGTGAGACTACACTCGACAGGATCGGGTCTTTGGGCAAAGAGTGGCGGCATACACTCTAAATTTGGCCTAACATCAACCGAACTGATAGAAGCTGTAAAGATGCTAAAAAAAGCAAATTTACTTGAAAACTTCACAATGATACACTTTCATATCGGCTCTCAAATAAGCGAGATCCACCCGCTCAAAAAAGCACTCATCGAGGCTGGCAACATCTACGCTGAGCTTAGAAAAATGGGTGCCTCAAATTTAAAAGCGATAAATTTAGGTGGCGGTCTTGCGATCGAGTACTCGCAGTTTAAAGAAGAAAGCAGCAGAAACTACACACTAAACGAATATGCAAACGACGTTGTTTATATGCTTAAAACTATAAGCGAGCAAAAAAAGGAGATCGAGCCAGATATTTTCATAGAGTCAGGTCGCTACATCGCCGCTTCTCATGCACTTCTAGTCGCCCCTGTGCTTGAGCTATTTTCTCAAGAATACACCGAAGAGAAGCTAAATTTAAAGAAAAACAATCCAAATTTAATAACCGAGCTAGTCGATCTTTATAAATCAATCAAACCTTCAAACGCACTAGAATACCTGCACGACGCTATCCATCACACAGAGAGCGTTTTAACACTTTTTGACCTTGGATATGTTGATCTTCAAGATAGATCAAACGCCGAGGTGCTTTTAAGGCTCATCAGCAAAAAAGCTGTCGTGATGCTTGGTAACAAGAGCAACTCAAGCGATCTAACTAAAATTCAAAAAGAGGTTCAAGAGAGATACTTGCTAAATTTCTCTATTTTTCAAAGCTTGCCTGACTTTTGGGGGCTAAAGCAAAATTTTCCTATCATGCCACTTGACAGGCTCGATGAGCGCCCTACTTTGCCAGCTTCGATTTGGGATATCACATGCGATAGCGATGGTGAAATCAGCTATGATGACGAGAAAAACCCACTACTTTTGCACGACGTGGACGTGGAGAAGGAGGATTATTTCTTGGGATTTTTCCTAGTTGGCGCATATCAAGAGGTGATCGGCATGAAACACAACCTCTTTACCCATCCGACAGAGGCCACGATAGAGCTTTCAAATGATGGCTACAAGATCACAAATTTATTAGAGAGCCAGTCTATTTTAGACATTATGGAAGACATGGACTATGATATCTACGAGATCCAAGACACTCTAAACGAGCGCTTAGTGAAATCAACTCTGATAAACGAAACACAAAAGAAGCAAATTTTGGGCGAGCTTTATCTATTTTTAAATGACAATAGCTACCTAAAAACAATCAATTAAAAAGGAAAACAATGCAACTAGCAAATAGAATGCAAACATTAAGCGAATCAATCACAATCGCGATCAGCACAAAAGCCAAAGAGATGAAGGCTGCTGGTATCGATGTGATCTCGCTTTCAGCTGGTGAGCCTGACTTTATGACTCCAAAAAAGATAAGAGAAACTGTAAAAAACGCACTAGATAACGATAATAAAAGCGGCAAATACACGCCAGTACCAGGCCTGCCTGAGGTCATAGAGGCCATTAGAGCAAAGTTAAAAAGAGATAACGGACTTGACTACAAAGCAAATCAAATCGTCACAAATATCGGCGCAAAACACTCACTTTTTAATGTATTTCAAGCGCTTATCAACCCAGGAGACGAGGTCATCATCCCCTCTCCATACTGGGTGAGCTACCCTGAGATCGTTAAATTTTGCGGCGGCGTGCCTGTGTTTATCGAGGCAGACGAGAGTACAAATTTTAAAATCACAGCCGAACAGCTAAAAAAAGCGATCACGCCAAAAACAAAGGTCTTTTCGCTAAATCATCCAACAAACCCAACTGGAGCTGTATATACGAAAGAGGAGATCGCGGCATTTGGCGAGGTTTTAAAGGGCACTGACATCATCGTTACAAGCGATGAAATTTATGAAAAAGTGATCTACGGCAAGAAATTTCACGCAGTAGCCTCGGTGAGCGAGGATCTTTTTAAAAGAACGGTTACGATAAACGGCCTAAGCAAATGTGGAGCGATGCCTGGCTGGAGATTTGGCTATATCGCAAGCTCGATGGACTGGCTAATTGCTGGCATTAAAAAGCTTCAAAGCCAAAGCACAAGCAACATCAGCTCGATCGTGCAAATAGGCGCTATCCCGTCACTTCTTGGCGAAACTGATGAAGACATCGAAAACATGAGAAAAGAGTATGAAAAAAGACGCGATGTGGCAGTTGAAATGATAAACGCTATCCCTGGATTAAGCGTAGTTAAGCCTGATGGCGCGTTTTATCTATTTGTAAAATGCAAAGACGTAGATAGCGACTCACTTAGATTTTGTAAAAAGATGCTTGAAGAGGCAAATGTAGCCACTGTGCCAGGCGTTGGCTTTGGCATGGAGGGATACTTTAGAATTTCTTTTGCAACTGACATCGAGAGCATAAAAAAAGCGATCGAGAGGATCGCAAATTTTGTAAAAAGCTACAAAATTTAATGATCAAATTTAGAGTAAATGGTAAAATTTTCGAGCTTGAAAACGATATAAATGTTTATGATTTTTTAGCTCAAAATGGCTATGAGCTTAAATTTATAGCCCTTGAGCGAGACGGAGAAATTTTGCCAAAAAAGCTTTGGCGTGAGCGTTTTATGAGCGAGGGCAAAGCTTATGAGATCGTCACTTTAGTTGGCGGTGGATGAGGAGAAAATGATAGAGATAGTATTAAACGGCGCAAAATTTAAGGTGCCAGTAAAAAGCCTTGGCGAGCTAAAAGAGCTTGCGCTTGGCGATAAAGAGAGTGAAATTTATAAATTTTTAGAGAAATTTAACGCGACAAAGCCAGATATTTTTATCGTTGATGGCTTTGCTATAAAAGAAGATAGCGAGCTAAAAGATGGCTCAAACGTCGTATTTATAAGGCGTGGCGTGATGCCTGAGCGTGAAGTTTTACGCTCGATGATCGCCTCACGAAACAGCCCTGAACTAAATTTAGCCCTAAGTAAAGCAGTGATTGGCGTAGCTGGACTTGGCGGCCTTGGCTCAAATATCGCGCTAAGCCTAGCTAGAGTTGGCGTAAAAAAGCTAGTGCTTGCCGACTTTGACGTCGTTGAGCCAAGCAACCTAAACCGCCAGCAGTATTTCGTCCGCCACATCGGCTTAAAAAAGACGCAGGCGCTTAAAGAGCTGATAAACGACGTCAATCCCTTTGTCGAGGTCGAAACTCACGATATATTTTTAGATGAAAAAAACGTGGCTAGCGTCTTTGGCGAGTGTGAAATTTTATGCGAAGCATTTGACAATGTAGCTGGCAAGGCGATGATACTAAACGAAGCTGGAGCTAGCCTAAAAGATAAAAAGATCATCGGCGCCTCTGGTATGGCTGGACACTTTAGCTCAAATCTCATAAAAACCATAAAATTTGCCAAAAATGTCTATCTTTGTGGCGACCTCACAAACGAGGCGAAGATCGGTCAAGGGCTCATGGCACCGCGCGTTGCGATCTGCGCAAACCACGAGGCAAATTTAGCCATTAGGCTACTTATGGGCTTGGAGGCGTAAGTGCAAAGTGATAGTTTGATCCTTGGCGGTAAGGAGTTTCAAAGCCGCTTTATCCTTGGCTCTGGCAAGTATTCGCACGAGCTCATCGACTCAGCCATAAACGAAGCTAGAGCGCAAATTCTAACCCTTGCTCTTAGGCGCATAAACGAGAGCAAAGAGCGAAATATACTTGACTTTATTCCAAAAGGCGTGACGCTTTTGCCAAACACAAGTGGCGCTAGAAATGCCAAAGAGGCCGTTCGTATCGCCCAGCTTGCACGTGAGCTTGGATGCGGCGAGCTTGTTAAGATAGAGATCATAACTGACTCTAAATTTCTCTTTCCAGACAACGCCGAAACGATAAAAGCGTGCGAAGCCTTAGCAAATGACGGCTTTGTGCCGATGCCATATATGTTTCCTGATCTAAACGCTGCAAGAGCGATGCTAAGTGCAGGAGCTAGTTGCATAATGCCTCTAGCTGCGCCCATTGGCTCAAATCAGGGGCTAGTTTTTAAAGATATCATTGAGATTTTGATAAACGAGCTTGATACGCAGATCATCGTAGATGCGGGCATAGGCAGGCCATCACAAGCGTGCGAAGCGATGGAGATGGGAGCGGCTGCTATCATGGCAAACACCGCTATCGCTTCATCTAAAAATATCCCGCTCATGGCAAGAGCCTTTAAAGAGGCGATCATCGCTGGTCGCAACGCCTATCTAGCAGGCCTTGGCGCAAAGAGCAAAAGCGCAAACGCCTCATCGCCGCTCACTGGATTTTTAGACTGATGAAATTTACAAGAACCAATCACATGCAGCTGCTGCCTCACATGCAGGATGTTGGTAGCGAGATCATGGATGAAATTTTAAAAGAGCGTGCAAACTACAAGCCAGAAATTTACACCGAAGCTGACGTAAAAGCAGCTCTTAATGCAAAGCACTGCTCGCTTGAAAATTTGAAAGCCCTACTCTCGCCTGCTGCAGCGCCATTTTTAGAGCAAATAGCCCAGCTTGCTCAGGCAAAAACAAGGGCAAATTTTGGCTCAAACATCACGCTTTTTACCCCGCTTTACATAGCAAACTACTGCGATAATCTCTGCGTTTATTGCGGTTTTAATGCTAAAAATAATATAAAAAGAGCAAAGCTAAGCGACGAGGAGATCATAAGGGAGCTAAGAGAAATTTCAAAGAGTGGCTTAGAAGAAATTTTGATCCTAACTGGCGAGAGCGAGACCAACTCAAGTGTCGCTTACATCGCAAACGCCTGCGCTTTGGCAAAGAAATTTTTTAAAGTCGTTGGGGTTGAAATTTACCCGCTAAACTCTGAGGGCTACGCCCTGCTTCATAAAAGTGGCGCAGACTATGTGACCGTCTTTCAAGAGACCTATAATCCCACAAAATACGAAAAAATCCATCTTGGTGGCAACAAAAGGATCTTCCCATACCGATTAAACGCGCAAGAGCGAGCGCTTCTTGGAGGCATGAGAGGAGTTGGCTTTGCAGCACTTCTTGGCATAGATGACTTTAGACTTGACGCCTTTTCGACTGCACTTCATGCGAGCCTCATTCAAAAAAAGTATCCGCACGCCGAGATCGCATTTTCATGCCCAAGGCTTCGCCCTATCATCAACAACGACCGCATCAATCCACGCGACGTGGGCGAGCGCGAGCTTTTGCAAGTGATCTGCGCTTATAGAATTTTCATGCCAACAGCTAGCATAACGATCTCAACCAGAGAAAAGGCTAAATTTCGCGACAACGCCGTAAAGATCGCCACAAATAAGATAAGCGCTGGCGTAAAAGTGAGTATCGGCGCTCACGGAGAAGAGAAAAAGGGCGACGAGCAGTTTGAGATAAGTGATAGCAGAAGCGTGGATGAGATAAAAGCAATGATAAAAGCAAACGGCCTAGAGCCCTTGATGAGCGAGTATGTCTATGTTTAAAATTCTCTGCGTGGCTGATTTTGAAAGCTATGAGGGCGATGACTTTTTAAAGAGGATACAGCTACTTTGCAAGGCTGGCGTGGATGAAATTTTGCTTCGTGCAAAGGGGCTAAACGAGGCTGATTTTTATGATCTTGCTAGGGTTGTGGCTCAAATTTGTGAAAACTACCGCAAGAAATTTATCATTAATCAATTTTTTGACGTAGCTTACAAGCTAAAGAGCGACTTTTGGCTCACTTCGGCGCAGCTTGAATTTTTTAAAAATCACGGCGTTTTTTTAGATGAATTTAGAAAAACAGCTAAAATTTACGCCCCAGCTCACGACCTAGAGCAGGCTAAAATTTCAGCCTCTATCGCTGACGTGCTCGTTGCTTCTCATATATTTGCCACCTCTTGCAAGGCGGGCTTAGAGCCAAAAGGGCTAAATTTTATAAGTGAGCTAAAAAGCTTTGATAAAGAAATTTACGCACTTGGCGGACTAGATAGCGGGAACTACAAAGAGGTCATAAAAGCTGGAGCAAACGGCATTTGCTTCATGAGCCTAGCAATGAACGGCGATATGGAGCTTATAAAAAAGATAGTAGAGAGCAAAAACGGCTAAATTTAGTATAAATTACATAAAATAATACGTAAAATTTTACTCATTTTTGCTAGCGATATATGTTTTTATATCAAACATAAGTAGCGTCACAAGCGATGGCAGCATATAGGAGTTTAGCACTAAAAGCAGCGACTTTGTCAAATTTGACTTTATTAAAGTCTCTATGTCAAGGCTGCTGTTGTAGTTAAAAAAATATAGCAAGGCAAACTCGCCAACAAGAACTATGCGAGAGATCTTTAGCAAGATGTCATTTCCCAGTCTTGCAAATTTATCATCGACCACAAGCGACAAAGTGATCCAGCCAAGTAGCCAAATTGAGCAGGCTAAAGCATAAACAGTAATGCTTTCATCAAATTTTTCAAGTAGTAAAAATACCAAAGGTTGCAAAAATACAAGGCTAGCGACAAACCAAAGAAGTGAGCTAAAGGCTAGCAGGCAAACACAGCCAAAGATAGAAATGGCAGAGATAAAGCCAAAAACCTCTAACCCAAGATAGTAGGCCAGCGCATAGGATAAAAAAGAAAAAACAAGCCAAATTTTAATAATAAATCGCCACCTATTTGCAAAGGCAGTGGCTTTTAAATTTAGGCTATCTGTCAAACTCATTTACGAGATTTTCTTTTGTTTTGGGCGGAAAACTTTCATCACACTTTCATCAGTTTCTATAAATGCACCACCTATTAGATCGATACAATATGGCACCGCTGGAAAAATTGGCTCCAAGCACTCTTTTATCGCCTTTGGCTGTCCTGGTAAATTTATGATGAGCGCGTGGCCTCTTATGCCTGCTGTTTGGCGTGATAGGATCGCTGTTGGGACGTATTTTAAGCTAGTCGCTCTCATTAGCTCGCCAAAGCCTGGCATCATCTTCTCACAAACTGCCTCTGTTGCCTCTGGAGTAACATCTCTAAGAGCTGGTCCAGTACCACCGGTCGTTAGCACAAGATCGCAATCAAGCACATCTACCATGTGTATGAGCTTCTCTTTTATTAGCTCAAACTCATCTGGTATAACTTCGCAAAAATACTCTTTTTCGCTCACTATCCAGCTATCAAGCACTTCACGTATGGCTGGGCCGGACTTATCTTCGTAAATGCCGCCACTTGCACGATCTGATAATGTTAAAATTCCTATCTTTGCTTTCATCTTTTACCTTTTAATAGTTTTCATTTAAAATTTTCGCCAGCATCTCTTTGTCTACGCTCTCGTATGCTAGCAGATGTGAGCTTATCTTTGCGATTTGCTCATTTGTGCCTTTTAAAAAGGATGTGATTTCCTCTTTTGCTTGCTTTAAAATTTCTTCTACATCGTTTGGATTTGGCACAAAAGAGCTTCCCATGCCATATTCATAAACCATCTTTGAAGCGATCTCTTTGGCTAAATTTAGATCACTACTTGAGTTTGAAAAGATGTCGTTTTCATCTATCTCAAGCTTGCACATACCAGCGATGAGCACCTTGATACGAGATATCATCTGCGACTTTGACTCGATCTCTTGCTCTGTGGCCATAAACCTATCTTCTATAAGAGAAATTTTTTCAAATTTCACATCAAACCAATAAGCACTTAGTGCCTTTGCTCCTTGATAGATGGCTTGAATTTTCTTCTCGTTTTCGCTATAGCTTAGCACCTTTTTCTTACCGAGCAAGACCTTGTTTAAAACAGCCTCAAAGTCCCTCATCTTAAGCACACTCTCGCCGTTTCTTAGGGCATTTATCGCAGCTTCATTCACAAGCGTGCTAAGTGCCGCACCTGAAAAGCCAACGCTCATTTTAGCGATATCCTCAGCCGCCACTTCGCAGTTTTTATCTTTTAGATATGTGTTTAAGATCGCTACTCTATCGTTAAAATCAGGCATAGAAAGAAAAATTCTCCTATCAAAACGCCCTGATCTAAGTAGCGCCTCATCGATCATCTCGATCCTATTTGTGGCAGCTATAACGATGACGCCCGAGTTATCTTCAAAGCCGTCCATCTCAGTTAGCAGCTGATTTAGCGTGGCTTCTCGCTCGTCGTTTCTAGTCCCACCCCTGCTCTTACCAACAGCATCTATCTCGTCGATAAAGATGATTGACGGCGCATAGGACTTGGCTCTACTAAAAAGCTCTCGTACTCTCTTTGCGCCCATGCCGACATAAATTTGCACAAAGCTTGCACCATTTTGATAAAAAAATGGCACATTTGCCTCACCAGCAACTGCCTTTGCCACAAGCGTCTTACCAACGCCTGGAGGGCCGATCATTAGCACGCCTTTTGGCATTTTGATACCAAAATTTCTATATTTTTGTGGATTTTTTAGAAAATCAACTATCTCACTAAGCTCGCTTTTGACCTCGCTAATGCCAGCCACATCGCTAAATCTAACATTTGAGATGACTGGCATAGTGTTTTGATTTAGCACGCTTTCTATCTCAAAAGCGCCATCTTTTTTGCTAAGCAAGCTCTCCTCTTTTTTTCTGATACTTCTAAAGATATAAGCATACCAAAGTACAAAGCAGACAAAGATGATAAATCCCCAGATCATGCCAGGAGTGATGTATTGCTTAGTCTTTTCAACAGGCACTTTTTTAATAAGCTCTTTTAGATCGATGCCCTCTTTTATAATAGAAAAACGATTGTTTTGTGCATAAAGCACGACTTCATCATCATCGATTACAGCGCGGTCTATAAAATTTCCATCCATTAGTTGCATATATTGCGAATATGTGATATTTCGTGGCTCTTTGCTAACGGCAAATATCAGTACGCTGATTAATGCGACAGCTGCGATTATTAGGATATTTTTTTTATTAAATTTAAATTTTTGCATAATTGGCATCTGGCTTAACTTCATATTCGCTTACCTCCACCCACTCTTTTGTTATATCTTTTTGGCTTAAAATTTTAGCTTTGTTGTAAAACTGATCAAAGCCCTCGTAAAACTCACCATTTTTTTGCTCGACTAAAATTTTCAAAGCTCCGTTATGTTTTTTTCTAAAATTTTCATTATTTTGCAAAGCTATGCCTTGTAAAATTTTTAGCCTACTTTTTGCTACATCACCGCTAACATCGCTTTTTAGCGTAGCTGAGTGCGTATCACGCCTTGGCGAATAGACAAAAGCGTGCAGATGTGTGATAGGAAATTTCTTAAAATTTTCCACCGCCTCTGCCCAAATTTCCTCACTCTCACCCGGATGTCCCACGATGTAGTCCGTACCAAGCGCAAAGCCAAGAGAGCTAAGCTCATTAAAAAGCTCCAAATCGCTAAATGCGTTATTTCGTCTTCGCATGATCTTTAGCATCGCCTGACTCGTGTGCTGAAGTGCGATGTGCAGATGACGCTCCAGCCACTCTTCTTTTAAAATTTCTCTAAAGCTCTCATCTATCTGGCTTGGCTCGATACTTCCAAGCCTAATGCGTCTAATGCCAGAAATTTTACCCAAGTTTGCTAAAAGCTTACCAAGAGAGCTATTTGTATCTTTGCCGTAACTGCCTATATTTGTGCCAGTTAGTACGAGTTCATTATAGCCGTTTTGGGCTAAAATTCTTGCCTCTTTTAATATCATAGCCTCATCCATGCTTCTAGCCTTACCACGAACTGAAGGGATTATGCAGTAGCTGCAGTTAAAATTGCAACCTTCCTGAATTTTTATAAAAGCCTTGGTGTGATTTTCATAATTTGTAACTATATTTTTATCAACTGAGTTTAAATTTCCAAGCTCAAAAAATGGTTTTTCCTGCTTTAAAAGCTCATTTAGATCACTCTTTTTACTAGCTCCAAGCACTCCGTAAATTCCACTATTAAATAGCTCCTTACCCTTGCTAACCGCACCACACCCAGTTAGCACCACCTTCGCTCCACGCCTTTTTACACCGTTTATATAGTTTCTGACACCGCTATCGGCAGAATTTGTGACTGTACAAGAGTTTATCACGACAATATCAGCAGCATCTTCATCATTTGTGATCTCGTAGTCTTTGATGTAGCTTTTTAAAAGCTCGGTATCATAGATGTTTGTGCGACACCCAAATGTTTTAAAAAATATCTTTTGCATCAAATATTTTCGCTCTCTTGCTCACCGTGTGCGGTATGATCGCTTGGATTTTCTTTTTTACCTACAAACATGGTTTGCGTTGGATAAGCGATCTTTATATCATCTTGAGCCAAAAAAGCCTCGATGATCTCAGCACTTATCGTGCTTCTAAGTGCCAACGTGGCATAGGAATTTGACATAAACCAGCATGAGACATTTATACCATAAGGCTCAAAAAATGTATAAATTCTTGGCTCGACATTTGGATTTTTGATGCTGTATTGGCTTCTTAGTTTATTCATCTGGCGTTTTGCGATATCAGTGTAGCCTTTTGAGTATTTTTTAACGACATTTCTTGCTAGATAGACAGCCTTTTTATGGTTACTATCAAAGCTTATCATGATATCTATACCGTCCCAAACGGTCTTCATACCATAATGAGCATAGTTTGCGATGAGATCGGTAAAGATATAGTTATTTGGTACAAAGATAATTCTACCTGCACGGCGGTTTGTCTTATAAGTCGAGTAGCTAACATCCTCAAAAACGGTCAGCCTAAGTAAAGAGATATCGATCACATCACCTACAAATTCACTACCATCATGAAGTACCCTGATCCTATCACCCACATGTATAGAGCCGCCAAACATGATCACCATCCAGCCAAGCATACTCATAAACATATCTTTCATCGCAATGGCGATACCAGCTGAAGCAAAACCTAGCACGGTTACTAGATATGTGACGTTTTCGATATATGAAAAAAGTAAGATTATGATGATAACGGTGATATTTAAAACGTTTAAAAATTTGTTTACCGTGTAAAATCTCTCATTATCAGTAATCGTTCTTTTAACGATAAATTTAGCAATAAATGTTAGCCCGATCGTCAAAAGGATGATGATAGCTGTATAGCCCATACTTAAAAACTGAGCTTTTATGTCAGAGGTGGTTAAATTTATAGCCTCATCAGCTCTTTTTTCATAGACATTATAAGTTGTATCAGCGATCTGTTTTGCCGCTTTAAAGTCGCCTATTTCTTGTTTTACCAAGTTTAGGCTTTCCCTATTTTGCTCATTTTCTTCGATCAAATTTAGTCTATTTAGTAAATTTTCTTTTGTTTCAAGCTTTTCTAAAAGCGTATCGAGCTCTTTTATATGCCTTTGATACTCGATCTTATCACTCTTTATCTTTTTGATATACGAAAAGCCAGATATAAGTGCAACAGGACTTGTTATCCTTGGTGGAGTATCCATTTCAGGAGCTGCTAGCATATTTGAAAATGGCGTTTTTTCATACTCTTTTAGTAAATTTATCTGCTCTTTTAGAGTTTGGATTCTCTTTATGATATCACTGCCTCTTCTTGAGCTTTTATCTAGCTTTTTTAGTTCATTTTCATTTTTTTCAAGCTCATCAATAAGCCTTTGATAAGTGTTATAGTTAGCATATCTTGTGATCCAGATATTGTTTTTTAGCGAATTGTCTAAGCTTGAAATTTCTTTTCTAAGCTCACTATTTTGTAAAATTTGTGAACTATTTGACTCAACGCTAGCATTTTCTTCTGCGTAAAGAGCAAAGCAGCAAAGCAATAAAATAAAGATCTTTTTCATTTAAATTCTCTTAAAATTTCTAAAATATCCTCTTTTTTGACGTCATTTTTAATGATCGCACTGCCGATTTTATCTGCAATGATGAAATTTATCTTATCATCTTTTGTCTTTTTATCCATAAAGAATGCCTCGTAAAATGCATATTCATTTTCTATTTTGTAGCTTACTGGAAGGCCAAATTTTACCAAAACCTGTTTGATATCCTCTACCTGCGCCTCACTCATGAGCCCTAGTCTTACGCTTAAGCGATTTGCCATATTCATGCCTATCGCCACCGCTTCGCCGTGCAAAAACTCTTTATAATTTGTTTCATTTTCGATGACATGAGCAAAAGTATGACCGTAGTTTAGAATGGCCCTTAATCCTTTTTCTTTCTCATCTTGTTCAACCACTTTTGCTTTTAAATTTATAGACTTTTCGACTAGCTTGGCTAAATTTTCATCGTCTAAATTTATGCTTTTTAACCAATCAAACATCTCTTTGTCAAAGGTTATCGCCATTTTTAAAGCCTCAGTCACGCCAGCTGCAAATTCTCTCTTTGGCAATGTCTTTAAGAAATTTATCTCGCAAAAAACTGCCTTTGGCTGATAAAAAGAGCCTATTAAATTTTTGCCAAATTTGTTATTCACACCCGTTTTTCCGCCCACACTCGCATCGACTTGCGCTAGAAGCGTAGTTGGGATATTTATGAAATTTATCCCCCTTTCATAGATGCTCGCCGCAAAGCCAGTCATATCGCTTATGACGCCACCACCAAAGGCAATTAGTGTAGATGAGCGATCAAATTTACTCACAAAAAGCTGCTCTAAAATTTGCTCTATCGTTTCAAGGTTTTTATACTCTTCGCCGTCAGGCACACTTATAATAAATTTCTCATCGCATTTTAAAACACTAAGTAGCTTTTCAAGATGAAGGCCCGCTACTTTAGCGTTTGTAACGATGCCAACCTTGCCTTTTAGCTCTAGTCTCTCAAGCTCGTTTATATAAATTTTATAGCTTGACGCCTTTTCTTTAAGGTTTAAGTTTATCTGCATTTTTACTCACTTATTGGCACAAAAAGCTGTGCGTTTTGGCTTAGTTTTTTATAAAGCCTATTTAAATTTGTCGATAAAAAGGCAAATGTCCCACCATTTGCCACGCTTTTGCTAAACATCACAAAATGAAGCAGATCTTTTGTATTTTTTAGTTTTACAAGCGGATTTTTAAGATTGTGATTTTCTATCTTTATGCGTTTAGAAAATAGCGCGCTAATGCTCTCAAAATGCTCTCTTAACGCTTCATCATCGCTGTGTTTATTGTCAAAATAGTAAAATTTCATCTCCAAATCAAGCTGTGCACAGCAGTCTGTTATCACAGCTGATTGATTCTCCACTTCTTGACTTTGATCGCCTAGTATCACACCCTCTTTTATATTTGAGAGCAAAATTTTGCCCGTTTTTAGCACTGGAAGTTTTAGCTCGTAAAATAGCTTTTTAAATTTAAAAAAGTATTTATCGTCGCTTAAGATTAGGCCGATATCGTGCTTTAACACATCATGTTTTATAGATTTGTTATCACTATTAAAATAATCCATCAAAACAATGATATTTTTCTCTTTTATCGCTTTTAAAGTATCTAAATTTTCACCTAAAGTTGGATTTATCACTCTAAAAAAAAGGCGTTTATTATTTAGCTTTGAATGCAAATACAAGCTATCCTTTATGAGCTTGCTAACACGTTCTTTACCCATTGAGATCATATCGATCAGCACATAGATGTTGCTACCAAACGGGCTTGGAAACTGCCCACTTTCACGCTTGATCGAGCGGTAAACATTTTGAAGCACATTTGGATCACCAACGATTAGCAGTATATCACTTGGCTGTATCATTACATTTGGCTTTGGCAAGATTATCTCGCTACCTCGATATATGAGGGCTATTCGCCACTTTTTTTGAGCTACTGAGCTGATGTGACGATACATATAAGAGCTACCTATTGGCACCTTAACTTCCATGATCTCACCCTCACTAAGCCCGATATTATCAGCTAAAACTGGTAGATCTGGCAAATAGTCCATAAGCCTTGATGCTGCAATATCTCTGATATCAACCACGCTTAAGTGTTTATCGCTTACAAATATTTCTTTACATTTTTCATCAAGCTCCCATGAGCTCATAAAAACAGTCTCGGTCTTTGTGCTGATCTGTCTTAAATTTTCATAAACAGCAACCGCCTCATTTCTATCATCGCAAACTATACAAAACTGACTAAAATAGCCATCGCTTACGCTTTTTAGCTTTGAGAGGCTAGTTGGATCAAACTGGTAAAATGTAAAATTTTCATAATTTGATTTTTGACTGTAATCCTCACTTGAAACAACGATATAGTGATGTAAATTTGATTTTGTTTCAAGCAATCTGTTTAAAAAATTTCTTGCGAAAGTTCCATCTGCGATTATTAAAATTTTCTTCATCAATTCTCCGTATTTTAAAGCTCACATTATAACAAAAGGTCTTTAAAATAAGCTATTTTGGCTATAAATTTAAAATTTACAGCCAAGAAAATTTAAGAGATTATTTCAGAGATTAGTGTATCGATTGCTAAATTTGTAGCCTTATTTATAGTATCAAAAATAGTACTTGAGCTTGGATCTGGACAAAAAATTTCTTTTGTGATCATGCCTGATTTTAGCGAAGTGTTTGCATTAAACAGCTCATAAGCTAGCGAAACTTCGGCCTTGTCGCCTCTTATTTGAAGAGAGATGATGCTTACTTTTAGTCTAAGATCTTTTGCATTTGGTGAAAATATCGGCTTAGCAGCACAATTTGAATAAAGCCCTTTTACAAGCGATTTATAAACCATTTCGCTTGGCTCAGAGACAAATTTAGCATCTGTTAGATATCTGATTTTATTATTTTCAGCTACGATCAAAATTTTTCTAGTATCGACCATATCAAGAGCGCTTACATTTTCGATGAAGACATTTTTTAGCTCTTTTTGCTTGTTTTCAGCCGAGCAAGCCTTGTTCGAATAGTGAATTTCATACATCGTTGCAACTGGTACATCTGTCTTTAGGGAGCAGCCAAGAAAGAAAAAAGTAGCTGCTATACATATCAAATTTCTCATTTTTTATCTCCTTTGTCATTTGGCACTGGATTTGTGAAGAAAAACTCGTAAGGATTGTCTTCAAGCCTTTGAAGCGCGCCTCTAAATTCGCGAAGCGTCTTGTCAAATCCATTTAAAAAATCACTCGCTTCTCTTAATAACGGCCCAACTGTATTTCTAAGGTCGTATTCACCATCTTTAGCCTTTTTAGTGATAAGCTCTTGCAGCGAATTATATCCAGTGATGGCCGAATTTGCCGATACAAAAACTTGGTTCGCATTTGAGATTAGTCTGTTTAAATTTTTAACCAGTTCTTTTGTATCGGTTTTGTTTAAAGTGTCTGTAAAATTTTTCACATTTTTAACGATACTATCAACCTCGCTTAATCCCTCTTCGTCTGTTAAAACTTGTGTAAATTTATCAATATTTTTAAGGACTGACTCTACGTGAGCAATATTTTCAGGCGAGAAAAAGTTATCGACTTTATCAAGTGTTTGATTTATCTTTAAGGTGATGTTTTCAGCGTTGTTTCCAAGCTTTGAAAAGAGGCTCTCTTCAAGCTGCAAAATAGGCTTTTGACCTGATGTAAAGTCTTTTGTTCCACGGCTTATATTTATACTAGCAACACCGCTAATAGCCTGAACTTCTATACTTGCCACGCTATCGGCCTTTATCGGCAGATCTTCTCTAATTTTCATTGTGATGTTTATAAGAGCGTTTTTATCATCGACAAAATTTATATCACTAACACTTCCAGCTGGCACACCGATAAATTTAACCGTAGAATCGACCTTTAGACCGCTTGGTAGCTCAGTCGTGTGGATGTAGTACTCTTTAAAATCAACCTTTGTATTATTTTTGCTAGTCATCCACCAAATAAATATCGCAAATGCTGTAAGGCAAGCCATAAAAAACATGCCAACAATAGTATAAGAATTTCTATTTTCCATCTACTTTTTCCTCATTTTAAATAGCTCTTCAAGTGGGTTGTTTTTAAGATATTCAAGCTCTTTTATATTTCCCTCAAAAGCTATTTTTTTGTTATCTATTATCAAAAATCTATCCAAAATATCAAAAATACTATCAGCATCATGAGTCACCATGACAACAGTCACGCCGATGCTATCACGAAGCTCTTTTATGAGTGCATCCATCTGGCGTGAGCTAACTGGATCGAGGCCGCTGTTTGGCTCATCTAAAAATAGCACCCTAGGGCTTAGCACCAAGGCTCTTGCTAGCGCGGCACGCTTTTTCATACCGCCACTTAGCTCGCTTGGATAAAGCATAGATACCTCTTTTTTTAGCCCTACTTTTTGTATCCAAAACATCGCTATCTCATCGATCTGACGTTTGTTAAATTTAGAGTACTCATGAAGCAAAACGCCCACATTATCAAGGATCGTCATCGAGCTATAAAGTGCGCCAAACTGAAACATCGTCCCACTTTTTAGCTTAATCTCTTGCTGCTCCTCTTGACTACCTTTCCACATATTGACACCGTCAAAAAATATATCGCCCTCGCTTGGCTTTTTTAGATATATCATCGTCTTCATAAGCGTCGTTTTACCAGCGCCACTACCGCCTAAAAAGCCGTAAATTTCTGCCTCTTTTACGCTCCAGCTTACATTATCGTGCATTATCTTATCGCCATAACTTGTCGTTATGTTTTTTCCAACTATTATCTCGTTCATATCTTTAGCCACATAAAAATTATCGCGAAAAACGCATCAAGCGCGATAACCCAAAATATCGCATTTACGACGCTAACTGTTGTCATTGCTCCAAGGCTTTGGGCATTTTGACTCACACCAAATCCCCTCATGCAGCCAATTATTGCTATTACTGCGCCAAAAAATGGAGCTTTTATCATGCCAACAGCAAAGTGCCTAAGCTCAACCATCTCGCGAAATCTATTTAGATAGTCGCTAAAGCTGATATCAAGTATCGTTTGGCAAATAATCATCTGCCCTAAGATACTTATCGCGTCAGCTATAAAGATAATGACAGGCACGCAAAGTACCATGGCAATGATGCGTGGCAGCACCAAGAAGTTAAATGGCTCAAAGCCCATCGTCTTCATCGCGTCTATCTCTTCGGTTAGCTTCATAGCGCCAATTTGAGCAGTAAAACTAGAGGCTGATCTACCCGCGATGACGATAGCAGCGATGAGTGGGGCCACCTCTCTAAGCGTTAGCATACCCATGATCTCTACTATAAATATACTTGCCCCAAAGCTTGCAAGCATCGCACTGCCAAGATAGGCAAGCACAACACCTATCAAAAAAGCGGTGAGGGATACGATAAAAACGGCATTTACGCCGCCATCTTTTATATAGTTACTAAATTCCCTAAATCTAAGACTGGCTGGATTAAATAAAATTTTTACGCTTTTTATTAAAAATTCGCCCAAGAACGTGCCAAACTCAGCTAAATTCACAAAACCTTCACAAATTTTTTCACCGAGTCGTGAGAAGAAATTTAGACTATTGTGCGGCGGCATATAGTTAAAATCAATCTTTTCATCATTTAAAAGATCACCCATCGCCTTTATCTTCTCATCATTTGTAATGATCTCAAATTTCTTACCATTTAGTGCATTTCTTAAAAGGATTAAAATAGCATAATCAATACTTTTTAGCTCGCTAAAGTCAAATTTAATACTGCCACTAAGTTTTTGGATTTTTTTAAAAATGCTTTGTAAATTTTTTGCGTCTTTATAGCTAAACTCACCTATAAATTTTATAGTCTGAGCGCCATTTGCCACTACAAAAATGACATCATTTTTATTTTGCAAAAAGTTCCTTTGCCTTAAAATTTCTGGATTATATTATAAATTTTGTTAAAATAAAAAATCAAAAATTTTAAGGATTTAGATGAAATTTGAAGTTATAAAAAAAGATGGAAATGCAAGGCGTGGTATCCTAACAACTGCCCATAGCGTTATACAAACGCCAGTTTTCATGCCAGTTGGCACGGTTGGTGCGGTTAAAAGCTTAGACGCCTTTGATATGAGTGAAATTTTAGACGCAAAGATAATCTTAGCGAACACCTACCACATGTATCTGCGCCCCGGAAGCAAGGTCGTGCGCGAGTTTGGCGGGCTTCATGGATTTTCTAAGTTTGAGCGCTCTTTTTTAACAGATAGCGGTGGATTTCAGGCATTTTCGCTTAGGTCAAACACTAAAAACGATGATGGTGGGATAAAATTTAAAAGCCACATCGACGGCAGCACGCACTATTTTACGCCAAAGTCCGTTCTTGATACGCAATACGATCTAGGTAGCGACATTATGATGATACTTGATGATTTGGTTGCCCTACCTGCTGAGCCAAAGAGGATCGATCTAAGCATAAAGCGAACGATAAAATGGGCAAAAGAGGCGATTGATTATCATAAATTTATGCAAAGTAAAGGCGTTGGCTTAGAGCAAAACATCTTTGGCATCGTTCAAGGAGGCACTGATTATGAGGCACGTAAATTTTGCGCCGAAGCTTTAAATGAGCTGTCATTTGATGGCCTTGCAATAGGAGGACTAAGCGTTGGCGAGAGCAACGAGGCGATGTATGACACTGTTGAGGCGGTTATGCCATTTATGGATGAGCTAAGGCCGCGTTATCTAATGGGCGTTGGCACGCCAGAGGATCTCGTAGAAAACGTGGAGCGAGGCGTTGATATGTTTGACTGCGTCATGCCAACAAGAAACGCAAGAAACGGCACGCTCTTTACTAGCTTTGGCAAGATAAATATAAAATCAGCTAAATTTATAAACGACCACGCGCCAATTGACCCGCAGTGTCAGTGCTATACCTGCAAACGCTACTCCAGAGGCTATCTAAATCACCTTTTTAAGGCAAGAGAGCTCACATTTTTTAGGCTAGCAAGCCTTCACAACCTGCACTACTATCTAAATTTGATGAAAGAGATGAGAGAGGCAATAGAAAGAGGCGAATTTGCCAAATTTAAGAAAAATTTTTATGCTAAAAGGGTAAAAAATGAGCTATAAAAGTTCAGTTTGTGGATATTTTTATGGCGATGAATACGACTATATTTTGCTTGTTTCTTTCACACAAAAGCAAAGCTATAAATTTTTATTTAAAAATGGCAAAATTTACAAAGAAGATTTTGATCACGAATGCGATAAAAACGAGTTTGAAGCGGCTCTTAAAAAACTATGTAATGAATATGCAAACAAAATTTTAGAACATCAAGAAGAACTAAACGAGTATGAAAAAATTTACGCTAGTCGAAAAAACTTTAATAAATTTATCAAAAGACACCACTTTTTAAAATATGAGATTAGAAAATTTCAAAACAAGATATCTCATTTTTATGAAACCCTTTCGATTTGTCAAAGTGAGCAACAAAATTTAAAAAAAGAGCTTAAAAATAGTACTCATGAGGCAAATGTTTTTAGAACAATGGCCAATGAATATGCCTGCAGAATCGATGATATTTATACATTTATACAAAGTATAAAAAATGACAAAATCAATCAAAACATTTACATTTTAACAATGATATCAGCTGTAATGCTACCATTAAATCTGATAACTGGGTTTTTTGGCATGAATACACAAGGCTTGCCATTTAATGAAACTAAAAATGCCACTATAATAGTTGTATCAATAATGCTTGGAGTAATTCTTTGTTGTACTTCTTTTTTGTTTTGGTACACGAATAAGAAAAAGTAGAAAATAAATAAATTTAGTATATATTTTAAATTTTTATAGCCTAGTGGTAAAAACAATAAAAATAAATAGATTTTTATTAATATTAAAAAAGATAAAAATATTTAAGAAAAAAAATGGATTTAAAGAAAAGTTAAAAGTCCTGAATAGACATCAGGACAGATAGTAAAATTATTTTCTAAGTTCGCGGATCTTAGCAGCTTTGCCACGAAGGTCACGTAGATAGAATAATTTAGCCCTTCTAACACGACCTTTTCTAAGAACCTTTATCTCTTCGATAGAATCACTAAAAATTGGGAAAATTCTCTCAACGCCAACACTATTAGCGCCAATTTTTCTAATGATAAATGTTTCGCCGGTACCGCTACCACGTCTAGCTATACAAATACCTTCAAAATTTTGAATTCTAGTTTTATCGCCTTCGTGGATACGAGTAGCAACACGCAATGTATCTCCTGCACGGAAGTCAGGAATATTTTTACTAGCAATTTGAGCATTTTCAAATGCTTCAATGTATTTATTTCTCATGTTTTTCCTTATTTATGTGGCTTAAGCTTTTGATATAAATCAGGGCGAAAGAACCTTGTTTTGCAGTGAGCCATCTTATTTTTTAAAGTGTGGATTTTAGCATGGTTACCCTTTAAAAACTCTGAAACCACAAAGATTGATCTAAAATTATCAGGCTTTGTAAAAGATGGAGCTTCAAGCAAATTATCCTCAAAACTCTCAACTTCAAGGCTCATATCGTTTCCTAAAACTCCAGGTATATTTCTTGATATTGCGTCGCTCATACAAAGTGCAGGCAGCTCTCCACCAGTTAAAATAAAATCACCTATACAAAAAACTTCGTCCGCCCAAAGCTCAACAACTCTCTCATCCAGCCCTTCATATCTACTGCAAACAAAACAAATGTGATCTTTTTTAGAAAGCCTCTTTGCATCATTTTGACTAAATTTTTTGCCAGCTGGCGTTAAAAATATCACATGAGCATTTTTATCTTTTTCTTTTAGAAATTTGATCGACTCATCCAAAGGCTGTGGAAACATCAAAAGCCCTGCTCCGCCTCCGATCATATAATCATCAACTTTATTATGCTTATCTTTGGTAAAATTTCTTGGATTTATAAAATTAATTTCGATAAATTTATTGCTAATCGCACGTTTCAAAATAGAATCACAAAAATAAGGTTTAACTAAATTTTCAAAAAGTGTAATAAACGTAAATGTCATGAATTTTCTAAAATGGCTCTAGCGCCTTTTACCAAAATCTCTCCACTATCCAAATTTACGCTTTCGATAAAATGCTCCAAATATGGAACGTAAAAATTCTTTGGTTTACCACCCAAGGTAAGCTCTTCATCAGTTTTTATGTATAAAAGTGAATTTGCAAAATTATCTTGGATATCTTCTACAATACCCAAAATTTCACCACTTTCTATAACTTTTAATCCAATAATATCAAACTGAAAAAATTCATCTTTTTTTAGTTTACATTTTTTTCTAGTAAGCTCTTTTGTGGTATATATAGTTCTATTTACAAGCGTTTTAGCAAGATCTAAGTTATCAAAATTTTCAAACAAAACCAGCTCTTTTTGTCTATTGTAGTCTTTTATGGTCAGCTGATCATTGTTTTTGTCAAAAAAAGTTGCACCTTTTTTAAACTGTTCTGGGAAGTCGCTCTTATTGTGAAGCTTTAAGTAGCCATTTAAACCAACACATCTTCCGATGGTAGCGACTTCAACAATATCACTATTCAATAGCTTTTACCGTTACTCTATAGCTTGTATTATCTTTGGCTTTACAACCAATAATAACGGTCTTTATAGCGTTTATCATTTTGCCATCTTTACCGATAAGTTTTCCTGTATCAACCTTATCGGCACTTATAATTATCTCAGCAAAATTTTCACCAAGTTCCTGACGATCAACACTTACTTTATCAGGAAAATCAGCAATCAACTTGGCATATTCGTATAAAAAATTTTTAACCATTATTTTGTAATTTGTGCAACTCTATCGCTAAGTTTAGCACCAACGCTTTTCCAGTAATCTAATCTCTCTTTGTTGAAATTTATAACATTTGGCTCAACCATAGGATTGTAATAGCCAATACTTTCTATCCAGCCACTATCACGTCTTTTCCTGCTATCTGTAACAACTATACGATAAAAAGGTCTTTTCTTACGTCCCATTCTTGTTAGTCTTACTACTGTTGCCATATTATATTTCTCCTCTTGTTTTTAAATAAAGCTTAAATTTGGATAACAAATATCCAAATTTAAACCCTTTTATCAAACAGGTCTTTTAAAATTTACTTGAGAAAGCATATTTGTAAGTCCTTTTGCTCCACCTTTTCCTGAAAATTTCTTAGCAAGTTTTGAGGCATTTTCAAACTGCTTTAAAAATCGATTTACCTCTATCTGAGAAAGTCCAGAACCAGCCGATAAACGTCTTTTTCTACTATTATTCAAAAGTTCAGGATTTTCACGCTCTTTTTGCGTCATAGAGTTTATCATAGCCTTAATATGTAAAATTTCTTTTGAATTATCAAGATCTATATCTTTTATTTGATTTGCAATATTTGAAAGACCAGGTATCATCCCCATCAAAGACTTCATACTACCAAGCTTTTTAACGCTTTCCATTTGATCTAAAAAGTCATTAAAGTTAAACTGACCTTTTTTTATCTTTTGATTTAGGCGTTTTGCCTCTTTTTCATCGATAATAGTCGATGTTTTCTCTACCAAAGTAGCTAAGTCACCCTCACCCATTATACGGCTTACAATGCGGTCTGGTATAAAACTCTCGATATCAGCTACTTTCTCGCCGGTGCCGACAAATCTAAGTGGAATATTTAGCTGTTTTGCAATACTAATAGCTACGCCACCTTTTGAGTCAGAGTCAAATTTAGAAAGGATAACTCCAGAAATTCCTAAAATTTCATTAAAACTTGTAGCTGTTTTTACGGCATCTTGTCCACTCATAGCGTCAGCTACGTAGAAAATTTCATGTGGATTTATCGCATTTTTTACATCTTTTATCTCTTGCATCAACTTTTCATCGATCGCGAGACGACCTGCGGTATCCACTAAAAGCACATCATAAAGACCACTTTTTGCTTTTTCTAGCGCTTCTTTTGCTACTTTTATAGGATTATTTTCGTTTTCTATATAAAAAAGATCGATCTCGTTTGCAACGCAGAGCTGTCTTAGCTGCTCAACCGCCGCTAATCTTTGCAAGTCACAAGCCGCAACTAAAACTTTTTTCTTTCTTAGTTTTAGGTAGTTTGCAAGCTTGATAGTTGTCGTTGTTTTACCGCTACCTTGCAAACCAGCCATCAAAACAATGGTCGGTGCAACTGGCGCATAGACAAAGCCTTGGTTGCCAGGAGCTGTTAAGATAGTCGTTAAATTTGACTTTATCGCATCTAAGAAATTCTTTTGGCCTACGCCAGTTTGCTTTAGTTCGCTTTCGATAGACGCGAGTAGATCTTTGGTGACTTTATGGTGAACATCAGCTTTTAAAAGAGCTTTTTTAAGCACATCAAGTGCGTTTTTTAGAGCTTTTTCGTCATCTACAAAACGTATCTTGCTAACGGCTAATCTAAAAGACTCGCTAATTTGTTCGAACACTAATCACCTTTCTAAGTTGTTATTAAAGGGCGTATATTACTAAATAATTTCTTTATTGCTCTTTAAATTTCAAATTTATTAGACAGCTCAAATCCAAGAGAGTTAAATTCTTTTGGGATTGGCGCTTTAAATTTATAGTTTAAAAGAGCGATAGAATAAGCATGCAAGAACATTCTATTTGCCCTATTTTTGCCGTATTTCTCATCGCCAACAATAGGTAAATTTAAGCTAGCCAAATGCACTCTTATCTGGTGCGTTCTGCCTGTTTTTATGGCGACTTTTACCAGCGTTTTTTTGCCAACAACCATGAGAGGCAAAATTTCACTGATCGCTTCTTTACCGTCTTTTGATATCTTTGAAATGGCGCCATTTTTATTTTTTATCGTTAAGATAGGCTCATTTACAACCACTTCTTCACTCATAATGCCCCTAACTGCGGCCACATAAATTTTCTCAACCTTCATCTTTTTAAACTCATTTATGGCAAGGCTAGCAAATTCGTCATTTTTTACAAGAAGCAGTACGCCGCTTGTATCCTTATCGAGTCTGTGAAGGAGTGGAAATTTACACATTTGGCTGATTTTTTCGCTAGTTATGACAGCTGGTTTGCTAATGGCTATTAAATTTTCATCTTCAAAAATAACACTTGGCTTTGGCATCTCCTCGACGCTAAATTTAGTATTTTCACTCATCAAAGCACGAGCTATCATCACCTTTTGCCCTTTGGCATAAACTAGGCCGCTGTCAATTAGCTCCTTTGCCTCGTTGTTTGAGATATTTTTTTGTTTGGCTAAAATTTTATACGCTTTTTCTTCACTCATAAAGTGCTCCTTATGTCTTCTATGATCGCATCAGCGCTTGCTTGCACAGCTATTCTGCTCTTTTTGGCGCCACTATCTATTATGCCGCCTATCTCGCTAGCCTTTGCGATATAGATGTTTTCAACTAGGCTAAATAACGCCTTTTGGTTAAATATAAACTCTCCACTAATTACCACTGGATTAAATTGCGCACACTCGATTGGGTTATGCCCGCCGATATTTGGCACAAAACTACCTCCAAGCACGACTATATCGCTAATAGCATAAACATTTACAAGCTCGCCTAAAGTGTCAAGCAAATTTACCTTTGCTTTAAAATTATGTGTTTTACTAAATTTAGCAAAGCTAACATCATGCTTTTTAGCGTACTCGCTTGCTATCTTTTCAACATCTGCAAATCTCTCAGGATGGCGTGGTGCGATAATTAAAAGATCGTTTTCTTTTAAATTTAAATTTTCTAAAATCATCTCTTCTTCGCCCGCATGCGTGCTTGCTAGTACGATCACTCTAGCTTTTGGCTTTTCATAAATTTTACTCACACTTGGCAAAAACGCAGCTTTTATGTTGCCAACGACCTCTATTTTGCCTGCTCCAAGCGACTTTAGCCTCTCTTTATCAAGCTCACTTTGGGTGTAAATTTTGTCTATAAATTTAAAAAGATATCTATAAAAAAAGCCAAATTTTAAATAACTTTTATAGCTTCTATCTGAAATTCTAGCGTTTATCAGTATCACACGGCTGCCTTTTAGCTTTGCCATGAAAACTAGCATAAGCCAAAGCTCTGCCTCAAAAATGACTAAAATTTTGCTCTTTTTTAGCCAAAATGGTAAGAAAATTTCAAATGGTAAAAATCTAGTGTTAGAGCAAATTTTGCTTGCCGCTTCAAAGCCTGTATTTGTCACCACACTTATAGCTTTACTATCAAATTTTTGCATCAAAGGTTTGAGTGCTTGCACCTCGCCAAATGAACAAGCTTGAAAATGCACATCTGCATCTTGAAATTTAGGATTATTAAATAGAAAAAAACGTGCCGGAACCGACTTGTGATATTTTTTTTTAAAACTTAAAAAAAATAAAAAGATAGCCCCAAATAGATAGAGTATTGAGGCTAGAAAGTAATATATTATTATCACGAAATGTGTTATTGCTCTTGTTTATACAAAATTCTGCCACAATGTGGACATGTAACGATATCTTCGCCCTTGATAACAGCAGAGAAAGTTTTGTCATTTATCTGCATAAAACAACCATAACAAGCTTGTTTTTTTACAGGAACAACAGCTGTGTTATGAGCCCATTTTCTAATTTTTTCATAAAATGCGAGAATTTTTTGATTCATAGTGGCGATAAGCTTGTCTTTTTTAGCATAAACTTCTTTACGTTCTTTTTCGATATTTTCAAGCTCAGATGAAGTTTTGCTTTTTATATTTTTTAAATTCTCTTCAAGTTCAGCTTTTTTTGCACCAAGCTCATCTTTTTGACTATTTTTACTATCTATTAGCTTCTCAAGTCTAGCAATCTCTTCATTTGCAGCCTCAAGTTGCTCTTTTGCAATATCCTCTTCAAGACTTAGAGCTTTTATCTCCTTTTCGCTTTTTGCACTTGAGCTTTTTTTAGCTACATCTTTTATCTTTGCACTAAACTCAGCAATATGAGCATTTGTGCCTGATTTTTGAGACTTTAAGTCATTTACCTCTTCATCTAGTCTTTCTATATTAACCGTTATGGTTTCGCACTCTTCTTCTATATTTTTATAAGCCTTTTCTATATCCTGAATGCGTGGTATAAAGCCATCTATTTGTTTATCAAGGTCAGATAATTCAACTAATTGTTGTAAGTATTTATTCATAATGTTTCCTTTTTTGTTAGCAATATGTAAATGGATTTTTGGAATTGCGTATTATAACTTCAATTTTCAGATTTTGCAAATATTTTGCTAAAAAATCACCAAAATAACGTTCACTTTCATAGTGATTTATATCGATTAAATTTAGCCCGTTTTCCTTTGCATAAAGAGCTTGGTGATATTTTAGATCGCCTGTTAAAAAGGCGTCTGCTTTGACATCTTGGATGAGATCTCCGCCACTTCCTGTACAGATACAAATTTTAGAAATTTCATCTTTTGCATAAGTCACTCTTAAATTTTCTAGCCCAAGTTTTTCTTTTACAAATTTGCAAAGCTCGCTAAATTTCATCTTCACATCAGAGTAGATCAAAAAGCTCTCTTTGCTTGAAATTTCAAGCCCCAAAACCTGCGTCACAAATTTTTCATTTAAAAAAGCAAGGTCGGCATTTGTATGAAGCGAGATGAGCGAGATATTTTTTATCATCATCTCTCTTATGAGTGAGCTTGGATAAAGGCTGTAGTCTAGGCTTTTTAACCCCTTAAAAATGAGCGGATGGTGAGTGATAATAAGCGAATTTGGCAAGACATTTTGCAAAAGTTCGCTATCTAAATCAAGACTCATATAAATTCGCTCAAATTCGCTATCAAATGAGCCAACTTGTAGGCCACTATTGTCCCAAGACTCTTGGCTCGCAAATGGGCAAATTTCATCTAAAATTTTATAAATTTCAGCTATTTTCATCAAATTTTACTTTTGTTCCAGGCTCTCTTTATAAGTTAGCGCACACTCTTTGGCCAGCTCGCGGATTTTTAGGATGTAGTCTTGCCTTTGTGTAACACTTATCGCCCCACGCGCATCAAGGACGTTAAATGTGTGAGCCGCAAGCATGCAGTAGTCGTAAGCTGGCAGTGAAATTTTAGCCTCTAAGCAGCGTTTGCACTCGTTAAATGCGTTTTCAAACTGGTTAAAAAGCATATCTACATTTGCTACTTCAAAGTTATATTTACTCCACTCGTACTCACCTTGTTTGTGAACGTCGGCATAGGTTACGATGTTTCCATCCCTGTCGTCCCAAACGATGTCGTAGACGCTATTTACATCTTGTAGATACATGGCCAAACGCTCAAGACCGTATGTTATTTCACCAGAGATCAGCTCGCATGCGATACCGCCCACTTGTTGAAAATACGTAAACTGAGTCACTTCCATGCCATCTAGCCAGACCTCCCAGCCTAGCCCCCAAGCGCCCAGAGTCGGACTCTCCCAGTTATCCTCGACAAAGCGTATATCATGATCTTTTAAATTTAACCCAAGTTTTTCAAGGCTTTTTAGATAAAGCTCTTGGATATTTTCTGGGCTTGGTTTTATGAGTACTTGAAACTGATAATAAGCTCCTAGGCGGTTTGGGTTTTCGCCGTATCTGCCATCAGTCGGACGGCGGCTTGGAGCTACATATGCAGTCGCCCACGGCTTTGGTCCGAGGCTCCTTAAAAAAGTCGCCTGATGATAGGTGCCCGCGCCCGCTGGCATATCGTATGGCTGAAGTATAACGCAACCTTGCTCCTGCCAATAGTTTTGAAGGGTTAGTATTATTTGTGAAAATGTCATTGCTTTCCTTTTAAAATTTTACTTTACATAGTGTATAACTGCGCCAGGTCCTAGTGGTAGATCAAAAATGTACCAAAATGACATTAGCGCTGTCCAAGAAATCAAAAATGCAACCGTATAAGGAAGCATAATAGAAACTACTGATCCGATTTTTAACTCTTTATTGTATTTTTGCATAAAAGCTACTATCAAAACAAAAAATGGCATCAAAGGCGTTATGATATTTGTAGTAGAGTCGCCTATTCTAAAAGCAGCCTGTGTAAGTTCTGGCGAGAGTCCAAGGTTCATAAACATTGGTACAAAAATCGGAGCCATCATAGCCCACTTTGCAGAATCAACAGCTATAAATAAATTTATAAAAGCGATCAAGAAAATAAAAACTATAATAAGGCTAAGTCCAGTTAATCCGACTTCTTTTAGAAAAATAGAACCTTTAATAGAAAGCACTAGCCCAATATTTGAGGTATTAAAAAGATATGTAAACTGAGCTGCAAAAAATATCAAAACCAAAAATCCTGATAGCTCAGAGATAGATTGTTCCATAAATTTTATGGCATCATTACTGCTTTTTATACTCCTGGCGCCTACACCGTAAGCTACGCCTACCACTATAAAAAGTAACATCATAAAAACGACAATAGAATGCATAAAAGTAGATTTCATAAAGCTTTCATTGCCTTTTGCTCCAAATAAAGAGCCAGAAGGCAAAATAGCCACAAGCAATAAAATCACAAAAACAATCAACGCTATTAGTGAAAATTTTAAGCCACGTTTTTGCTCTGCACTTATCTCACTATGCTCTTGTAAGCTAAAATCACCCAAAAAATCAAATTTGCCAAGCCTAGGCTCTACGATTTTATCTGTTACAAACCAGCCAACAAATACGATCAAAAATGTCGAAGCGATCATAAAATACCAATTTGCAGTTGCTAACACTACATAATCTGGATTTAACACGCTAGCTGCTTGCATAGAAAATGCCGCAAACATAGGGTCGTTTGTACCGATTAATAAATTTGCCGACCAGCCACCACTAACACCAGCAAAAGCAGCAGCTAATCCAGCAATTGGATGACGACCAAATCCAGCAAATAAAATAGCTCCAAGCGGAATTAGCACAACATAGCCAACCGAGGAAGCAACATTTGACATTACGCCAAGGAAAATAACGATTGGAGTTACCCATATTTTGGAAGATTTTAAGGCAATCTTTGTCATAAGTGCCGACAAAAGTCCAGACTTGTCTGCAATACCAATACCTAGAATAATCGCAAAAACTACTCCCAAAGGATAAAAATTAGTAAAATTTTTAAGCACAGACGAAACAAAAGATCTAAGACTATCAGCAGAAAGCAAATTTATAACATTTGCATTAAGCTGTGATATTTGTCCGTCTTTGATAGCCTGATAGCTTACACCAACGCCCATCTTTTCTAACACAAACGATATTATTATCGTAATAATCGAAAGATATATAAAAAGCATAGTTGGATTCGGTAATTTGTTACCAAAATTTTCAATAAAACTTAAGATTGAACTATTATTTTTTTTATTCATTTTTTCTAACCTAAAATAGATATAAAAATTTTTATCTCGTCGCTGCCGTAAAGCTCAAAATCTGTTTCATAGGCTCTTTTTAGCTCACTACTTTCAAAATACTTCCAAATTTTACCCCAAAATTTTCCTACGTTTTGCGGCTCTCTTGCAAAAGTAAAAACGGCATATTTGCCACTTTTTATCCCTAGAATTTCATCACTTTTGTGGCTTGATCTTGTGCCGATGAAGTTATCGTAATATCCATTCAGATCGCTTTCATAGTTGCAGTAAACGCTATAAATTTCACTTTTGCCATCATAGTACTCACTCATAAATTTAGACCATAAAGCTGGAATTTTACCCTTGCTGCCTATTTCATCTTCATTTTTAGTGCGAGTTTTTACTCCGTAAATTTCAAAGCTATCTTCTAAATTTATAATCTTCATAAACTACTTTTGTCCGTTAAAATTTTCAACCGCTTGGTTCCACATGAGCTTATATTTTCGCTTTAAAAATTCAACTTCATCTTGTAAAATTTTAAGCTGTTTTGTAAGCGTTTCGACCGTTTTTCTATCTTCGTCATAGAGCTCTTGCATCGAAATGAGCGCCTCTTTTAAAAATTTATTCTCATTTCTTAAGGTTTCAAGCGTCTCATCTTTTGCGTCAAGCACCTTTTCGTGTAAATTTAATATCGTTCCAATCGTCTTTTCAACAAAGCTGATACCATCTTGGCCTTGCGGTTGCATAGATAAATTTTGCGAAACACTAGGCACCACGCTCATCGTTCCTTCGCTCGCTTCTATCAAAATTTCTCCATTTTCCTCTTTGGTTTTCAAAACGCCACGATTTATCATATCTTCGATAACTTCACGCTCCAAGTGCACAAGTTTGCAAAATTCATCAACACCAAGATAGGTCTGCACCGCTTCTCCTTTTTACAGTATCACTTCAACCTTTAAAGAGTCTTCCTCTAAAGCCTTTACCTTCGCCTCTCTATCGGCTTTTAGAGCACTTGCTAGACTATCATCTTCAAGAGCTAAAATTTGCACTGCCAAATAGGCTGCATTTATCGCGCCAGCCTTGCCGATAGCTAAGGTCGCCACTGGCATGCCACTTGGCATTTGTACGGTTGAGTAAAGTGCATCAACGCCACTTAGAGCCGAGCCGGCCATTGGTATGCCTATTACTGGTTTTGTTGTGTTTGCAGCGATCGCTCCAGCCAAGTGAGCTGCCATACCGGCAGCTGCAATGAAGACTTTTGCGCCTTTTTTTTCTGCATTTGCGACATACTCGCTTGTTCTTTTTGGACTTCTGTGGGCTGAGCTGATTATTAGTTCATATTTTACGCCAAATTTTTCAAGAGTTTTTGCCGCCTCGCTAACGATCTCATAGTCACTCTTACTTCCCATTATAATAGAAACAAATTTCATATTTTCTCCCTTAAAAAGCTAAATTTTGGTAGCTTAATACCAAGGCTTATCTCATTTTCATTGCCGCTATGAATTTCACTCATAACTTTACCTTTTTTGGTGATGAGCTGCTTAAATTTAATAAATTTCTTGCCATCTTGTGAATAAACCTTTGAGATTTCATTCTCGCTATCATCTATGTGTGAGCCGATAGGCGCCACGATCTCGTAGCTATTGCCTGGGAAAATTTTATATTTACACTTAAAAAATTCGCCATCTTCGCTTATTGCATTTACCTGATGTGTGCCCTCTTCTAGGCTACTAATGTGATTTTGCGTATCGGTTCGTTCATAAGGTCTATGCACCAAGTATCCGTCCGTAAAGCCGCGATTTTTTAGTGTATTTATCTCGTTTTCATAAATTTGTGCGTCAAATTTATCATCCATGACATCATCTATCGCCATTTTATAGGCTCTTGCTGTGCAGGCTGCATAATACTCACTCTTCGTGCGACCTTCTATTTTTAAGCTATCTATCACACCACTATTAACGATCTCTTTGATGTGAGAGATGAGACAAAGATCTTTTGAGTTCATAATGTGAGTGCCGTTTTCATCCTCTTCTAAGCGGAAAAGCACCCCACTCTCTTCGTTTTTGGCATAGAGTTCGTATTTAAACCTGCAGTCGTTCGCACAGCTACCGCGATTTGACATGCGTCCGCTTTGCACTGAACTTACTAAGCACCTGCCAGAGTAGGCAAAGCACATCGAGCCATGTACAAAAATTTCAATATCAAGAGTTGGAATTTCTTCTTTGATTTTTATAACATCTTTTAAGTTCATCTCACGTGCTACGACGATACGTTTTGCGCCCATGTCGTGATAAATTTTTGCATCAAGCACATTCATAACGTTTGCCTGAGTTGAGAGGTGTATCTCGATATCAGGGGCAATAGCCTTTGCTAAACTCATGACTCCTGGAGTTGCGATAATAAAGGCATCTGGCTTCATAGCCGAGATAGTCTCTAAATGGCGTTTTAGTGGCTCGATCTGCGAGTTAAAAGGAAAAGCATTTATGGTTGCATAAAATTTCTTTCCCTTTGCATGTGTATAGTCTATCGCCTCTTTAAATGTTTCAAGGTTAAATTCCCTCGCCGATCTAGTCCTTAGTGAAAAGCTAGCCACCGATCCATAAACGGCGTCAGCCCCGTATTCAAGGGCGATTTTAAGTTTTGTTAAATTTCCAGCTGGAGATAAAAGCTCAGGCCTTTTTAGCACTATTTTTTACCCAAGCTTTCTATCAATGCTTCAATGTCATCGTTGCTGACTAAGTTTTCAGTCGTTGTATCACCTGCGATGTGAACAGCTGAGCCAACACGTTTTTCATCGTCTATTTTACCTTCAAACAAGGTATTCATATATTTGCTTAGAGCTCTCATAACGTTGATAACACGCTCAATCTTTTGTCTATGAATGTCTTGATACTGCATCATATCCATAGCCATCATTATCTCATCTTGTCCCATTTGTAAATTTCCGATGATGTTATCAATCGTGCCAAGAAGTGCGTTGTTTTTCTCCAAAGCTTCGCTAAATGCGGCAATATTTGGAAATTTCTGGCTTAGTGTCGTAAATAGTTCTATGTTTGAGTTTATTGTGTCTTTTAGGCTATTTGAGTCACTCTCAGCGTCCATAAAAAAGTTATTTATCGTCTCAAGCTTATCAAACATCTGAGTAGCTTTCTCTTCGCTATCTCTTGTTACGTCATCAAGCTGATGCACCATTTTGTGATCTTCCGTTGGTGGTGGTGGTGGCCAAACGCCATCTGCACTCACTCTATAGTTTTCTGCATTCTTTGAATTACTTTCTGATTTTGACTGTGGCTCATCTTTAGTATCAATTGCTTCTGCAACTTCTGTTACCTCGTCCGTATCCTCTTTGACGTCCGCAACCTCTTGGCCAGCATCTTCTTTAGTATCATCTAACTCATCATCTAGCCCACCTGCCATAAGTGCGTCAAGTTCCTCTTGGGTCATAAAAGCTCCTAATAAAATTTGGCTTGATTATATAGGATTTAAATAAAAAGTAAGTTTAAAGGCAATGCTTTTATCTTTAAATTTATAAATTTTTAGATAGCATTTTTAAAAATAAACGACCTTAAAAGGCTAAAAATGACCGTCGATCTTCACAACCATACGCCACTTTGCAAGCACGCAGTTGGCGAGCCAAGAGAGTATGTACAAAACGCAATAAAAGCTGGCACAAAATACTTTGGCTTTAGCGATCACGCACCGATGAACTACGATGAATCTTACAGAATGAGCTTTGATGAAATGCAAGGCTATGAAGATGAAATTTTACATTTAAGAGATGAATTTAGCGGTGAGATAGAAATTTTGCTTGGCTATGAGATGGATTTTTTAGATGGATTTATGGATGAACGAGTTTTTGCTAGAAAGGTTGATTATCTGATAGGCTCTGTGCATTTTTTTAATGGCTGGGCATTTGACAATCCAGAATTTATCGGTGGCTACGAGGGCAAAGACTTGGATCAAATTTGGCAAGAGTATTTTGATCATGTAGAAAGATCGGCCAAGCTTGGCAAATTTGACATTATGGGGCATATTGATCTTTTAAAACTTTTTAAATTTTTGCCAAAAAAGGATGTTAGGATTTTAGCTAAAAATGCAGTAAATGCGATAAAAGAAGCAGATTTAGTTGTTGAGATAAATGCTGCTGGCTTTAGAAAACCTATCGGCGAGCAATATCCAAGCGTAAATTTACTTGAACTAATAGCCGAAAAAGATATAACCATCACCTTTGGCTCAGATGCTCACGCAAAAGAAGATATCGGTAAAAATGGTGAAATTTGCGAGCAAATAGCTAGAGATTTAGGTTATTCAAAATGTGCAATATTTAAAAACAGAGATAGAGAATTAGTAAAATTTTAGATTGGGTTCAAATAAAATATAAATTTAATCTTAAATATTAGGTTTTATGATAGAATACGAAAAATTTAAAAATTAAAAGGAGAAAAAAGTGGGAAAATTTGTCCAAAATATAGATCATTTTTTTGATTTTTGTAAAGAAAATGAAGTCAAATTTGTAGATTTTAGATTTACTGATTTAGGTGGTGCTTGGCATAGCATTAGCTACAACATAAAAGCTGTTACAAAAGAAAATTTTATAAATGGCATCCCAATGGACGCTAGCTCTATGCATGGCTGGCAACCAATTGATAAGAGCGACATGATAATGAAGCCAGAAGCTACAACTGCATTTTTAGACCCATTTACTTCTGATATTACAGTTGTTGTTTTTTGCGATATTTACGACATCTATAAAGGCCAAATTTATGAAAAATGCCCTCGCTCAATAGCTAAAAGAGCAATGCAATATGTAAAAGATAGCGGTCTTGGTGATGAGGCATACTTTGGCCCTGAGAATGAATTTTTTGTCTTTGATAACGTCAAAATCATCGATAGTCCAAACTGTGCGATGTATCAAGTAGATAGCGAAGAAGGCGAGTGGAACGATGCTACTGACTTCAAAGATAGCTACAACACAGGTCATCGCCCACGCAGAAAAGGTGGCTACTTGATGACTCAGCCGATAGATAGCATGGTAGATCTAAGAGCCGAGATGATGCAAGTTCTAGAGCAAGTTGGTCTTGAAGTATTTTTGGGTCACCACGAAGTCGCTCAAGGACAAGGTGAGATCGGCGTAAAATTTGGTAACTTAGTCGAAGCTGCCGATAATGTTCAAATTTACAAATACGTTGTTCGCATGGTCGCTCACCTAAACGGCAAGACAGTTACATTTATGCCAAAACCACTTTATGGCGACAACGGAAGCGGCATGCACGTTCATCAATCAGTCTGGAAAGATGGTAAAAATTTATTCTATAAAGAGGGCAACTACGCAAATTTAAGTGATTTTGCAAGATACTACATCGGTGGCGTTTTAAAACACGCAAGAAGCGTTGCAGCCTTTACTAACCCAAGCACAAATAGCTACAAACGCCTAATCCCTGGCTTTGAAGCACCGTCTATCCTAACATACTCTAGCCAAAACCGCTCAGCAAGTATCCGCATACCTTATGGTTCAGGTGAAAAGTCAGTTAGAGCAGAGATGAGATTTCCAGATAGCACAGCAAACCCTTATCTAGCCTTCTCAGCGATGCTAATGGCAGGACTTGACGGCGTCAAAAACAAATACGAGCCAGTTGGTCCGATGGATGAAAATTTATTTAAACTTCACCTAGATGAGATCAGAGAGCGTGGCATAGAGCAGCTTCCACACACACTTCGTGGCAGTTTAGAAGCGCTAATTCGCGATAATGAATACTTAAAACCAATAATGACCGATCTTTTCATAGACACCTATCAACATTTCAAATTTGAAACTCAAGTTTGGCCTTACGAAGCGCGCCCAACCGCTTATGAGTTTAAAACTTGTTTCTCTTGCTAATCTAAATTTTGCCTTGGCACACATGCCAAGGCTTTTTATACCAAACACGATTAATACAAAAATACAAAATATTTAACATAAAATTTTATGTATTTTTATTATAAATTTTAAATCTAATCGGCTATGGATCATTATAAAAAGGGATATTTTTTATTTTTTTGCAAATGTACTAGAACTTTTATGCAAATCTATAAAAATTTATCCGCCCTCATTAAACTAAAATAAAAAATTTTAAAGCCAATTAAATATATAAATAATCATAAATTTATGCCTTTTTTTATAAAATCCTTGAACTTTATAAAAAGGATACCGCATTGCAAGCACTAGCTTTAAAATATCGCCCTAAAAATTTTGATGAACTTATCGGTCAAGAAGCAGTTAGTAAAAGTCTTATACACGCACTTGACGAGGGTCGTATAAGCCACGCATATCTATTTTCTGGGCTTAGAGGCAGTGGTAAAACTTCAAGTGCCAGGATATTTTCAAAAGCTTTAGTGTGCGAAAAAGGACCCACTTCAAAACCATGTGAAGTATGCCCACAATGCATCATGGCAAATGAGTCAAGGCATATGGACATCATCGAAATGGACGCAGCTAGCCACAGAAAGATAGATGACATAAGAGAGTTGATAGAACAAACAAAATATGCTCCAGCAATGGCAAGATATAAAATTTTTATAATCGATGAAGTGCATATGCTAACCAAAGAGGCATTTAATGCTCTTTTAAAAACGCTTGAAGAGCCACCAAGCTATGTAAAATTTATCCTGGCGACAACTGATCCATTAAAACTCCCAACAACGGTGCTTTCAAGAACGCAGCATTTCAGATTTAAGCAAATAAGCAGATACAGCATCATTAAACATCTTGAGTTTATTTTAAGTAAAGAAGGCATTAGCTACGAAAAAGAGGCACTTGAAATTTTAGCAAGAAGTGGCGGAGGATCGTTAAGAGATACTTTGACACTTCTTGATCAAGCTATCATTTACGGGGCAAATAATGTCACAGCAAATGGCGTAGCATCGATGTTAGGACTTCTTGATCCAGAAAAGATCGAAGAGATAATAACTCATGTTTTAAATCACGATAAAAATGCTATCAGAGTGCTTGTAAGCGAACTTGAAAGCTATGATCCAGAGATGATAATAGATGAAATTTTGGCAAATTTAAAGCAAAAATTTATAGAAAACGACTCAAAAATTTCACTACTTGTTTATGAGAGATTTTTTAGGATTTTGGCACAAGCTAAAGGTATGCTAAATGTAAGTAGCGATAATGGCTTTGTACTAATGCTAATGCTTTTTATGATGATAGAAGCTCTAAATTTACAAGATATCGATGACGCTATAAATGAAGTGATCTCAAAAAATAGCGAAAATTCCACTCAAATCACAGAAGTCATCACTCAAAAAAGCCAAGTAGCTCCTGCTAAAATGCAAGGTCCATACGAACTCTTCTTAACAAAAATTTATGATAGGAATTACGATCTTGGCGAGTTTTTTAAAGAATTTGTAGAATTTAGCTTCTTTAATAATAATGAGCTTGGACTGATAGTAAATGCAAAAGATGAAAATCTTGAATATTTTAAGAAAAATTGGAAAATTTTAAATGAGATATTGCGTACGCTTTTTGGACAAAATGCGAAGATAGTAAATGCAAAGAGCGATGAGCAAAAAGCACAAACTAAGATGCCTAAAGCCTCTTTAGAAAATAATGAAAAAAGCGAATTAGACGAGCTTGATGAGGAAATTTCAAGACTAAATGCAAATAACATTGAAACTAAAAATGAGCCAAAAACTGAGATAAAAAGCGAGCTACAAAACGAGAAAAATAACTTTTCTTTGATGCTAAATAAAGAGCCAAAAACACCAGAAGAGCTTCAAAGGCAAAGAGAACAAGGGGTTCTAAAAGAGGCCAATAGACTTTTTGGCGAGCCAACGATTGAGAGCTAAATTTTATCTTTATTAGACCCTGCTCTTTTTTTTAGAGCTTCTTTTTTGCGAAGCTCTAGCTCATAAGCTTCATTTAGCGCATCTTCATCGTCCAAATTTGCTCCGTCTAAAAATTTTCGGTAGTCCTCAAATTGCTTATTTTTTATCCCCCAAAGCACGCCAAAAAGCAAAAATGCTCCCATCAAAACTGAGATAAAAACCAGCATCGCAAGTGTCGCGCTATCCATTATTTTTCCTTAAATTTTCTAGCAATATAAAGCGAGTTTAATATAACACTTAGCGAGCTAAGCGACATAAAAAGCGCAGCAAATAGCGGAATGACGTAGCCACATACAGCAAATGGCAGAGCAAGAACATTATAAAGAAGGCAAAAGAGCAAATTTTGCTTTATCGTTTTGTAAGTAAATTTTGAGATTTTTATGGCCTTTGCTAGACTTTTTAAACTATCATCAAGTAGCACTACATCGCTTCTTTCTAAGCTTATCGCCGCCCCACTTCCCATACAAATGGCAACATGAGCAAGGCTAAGTGCTGCTGCGTCGTTTATGCCGTCCCCTACCATTAGCACCTTTTTGTCCTGCTCTTTTAGTTCGCTTATAAATTTAGCTTTCGTTTCAGGCAACATCTCTGCTCTAAACTCACTCACGCCAAGCTCATCTACCACGTTTTTTACCACTTTTTGCACGTCGCCACTTAAGATACACACTTTCATGCCAGCATTCTTTAGCTCGTCTATCAAGGCCTTTGCTTCAGGTTTTATGCTATCTTTTAGGTAAAATTTCGCCACTAGCTCACCATTAAGCCCCACAAAAAAGCTCACATTTTCTTCAGCTTCATCAAAGCTAATACCATTTTCAACTAAAAATCGTTTGCTTCCTGCATAAAATTTTTTACCTGAAATTTCAGCCTCAACACCCTTTGCCACGCTTAAATTTGTATTTTTAAGCTCTATTTTCCTTGCGCCTTTTTGCTTTAGAAATTTAGCCACTGCCACGCTTATTTGATGATTTGATATAAGAGCTAGCGAATAAATTTCATCTAAACTTATGCTCTCTTTTATGAAAAAATCACTAACTTCAAATTCTGCCTTTGTAAGCGTGCCAGTCTTATCAAATACCGCTACATCGCACTTTGCAAGGCTTTCAAAAAATTTAGCCTCCTTAAAAAGCACTCTATTTTTAAAGGCCACACCAAGGGCACAGACACTACTAACTGGCGTGGCAAGCGCAAGCGCACAAGGGCAAGCGATCACGATAACACTAACAGCCGTGACAATAGCTTCTGAAAAGCCAAATTTAAAGTACCAAAACCAAAATGTAAAAAATGCTAAAGTTAGCACGCTAAGAGAAAATTTAGAAGCGATTTTATTGACTACTAGCTCGATATTTGGCTTTTTTAGCTCAGCAGTTTGGAGCAAATTTATAAGCTGATTTAGATAAGAATTTTTAAAAATTTTCTTTGCTTCATAGATGATTTGTCCATTTTGACAAATGACGCCACTTTTCACCTCTTGCCCCACTCCCAAGGTTACAGGCAGGCTCTCCCCCGTTAGACTTGAGCTATCCACACTTGCCTCACCACTAAGCACTACTCCATCAAGTAGCGCCCTCTCGCCTGATCTTAGCACGATCTTTTCGCCCAAATTTACATCTCTTGGCTCTTTTAAAACATCCTTACAATCTTCTAAAATACACACTTTTGCAAGCAGCATATCATTTAAGAAATTTGAAGTCTCAAGTGCCTTTTTCTTGCCCAAAATTTCTAAAAATTTACCGATAAAAACAAAGGTGATGATCATCGCAACCGAGTCAAAATAGCTCTCGCCACTCCTCGTAAACATCGCATAAATCGAGTAGATATATGTTATGCTAGCTCCGGTGATAACAAGCAGATCCATATTTGGCGAAGCGTTTTTTATGGCTATCTTTGCCCCTTTGAAAAACTCGCTACCAGTATAAAAAAGCACAGGCGTTGCTAATACAAACTGCGCAAAGCTTAATATATCTTTTATGTCGCCTCTTATGCCACTAAAATACCCACTATACTGAGCAATGGCCAGCCACATAATGTTCATCGTGGCAAATATACCAATTAATGCTTTTGTGTAAAAATTTCTTCTTTTTTTAGCTAGTTCGTCCTCTTTTTGACTCGTAGCATATGGCTTTGGGACGTAGCCAACGGCATAAATTTTTTCAATTATTTGCTCTACCAAAAGCTCCTGCTCATCAAAAACAATGACCGCTTTTTGATTAAGCGAGTTGATATTTACCTCCAAGACGCCAGGCAAGCTAAAAAGTGCCTTTTCAAGTAGCCAGATGCAAGCTGAGCAAGTGATGCCATCGATTAAAAATGAAATTTGACTAAAGTCGCCCTCTTTTGTCACAAGCTCGCTAAAATTTGCCGCTAAATTTTTGATATTTGTACCGTTGCTCGCCGGTGTAAGTGTATTTTTACCAAGACGTTCATAAAACTCACTAAGCCCATTTTCATTTAAAATTTCATAAACACCTTTGCAACCAACACAGCAAAATTTAAGTCCGCTTTCATTTGAGATCATCACGTTTTCATCAAATTTTAATCTACAATGAGCACATCTACTTTGTGGCATTTTTACTTTCTTTTATCTAAAATTTTTACCAATATTATTGCATCACATGCCTATTGCGTACCATAATTTAAATACATAAATTTGAAGCAGACAAACTGCAAAAATAGGCACAAATTTCTTATTTTGTTACCGTTATAAAATGGCGAGATTATAGCAAATCAACCATTTTTGAGCAAAAATTTTATTTTATACCATTTCTTGACAACAAAGTTTTATTTTTATAAAATGCCAAAACTTTCAAAAACTTCTTTTTGAAACTTAGAAATTCTGCAAAATTATCCCCGCATTTAAAGAGGAAATATGGAAAATAACCAAACCGAGCAAAGTGCTGCTCAAAGCGCAAAAACTACAAAAAAACATCAAGCATCAAGAACACACATACCAGTAGACGGACATAAAATCGAAGAGCTAAGAACGCTTAGTTTAGATGAGCTAGTGCAGATCGCAAATAGCGTTGGCGTCGAAAATCCACGCGAATTTCGTAGGCAGGACTTAATATTTGAGATACTAAAAACCCAGACAAAACAAGGCGGCTTTATACTATTTACTGGAATTTTAGAGATCACAAACGAGGGTTATGGCTTTTTAAGGGCTGTTGATGCGAATTTAAGCGATAGCTCAAACGACGCATACGTTTCAAACTCACAGATCCGCAAATTTGCACTTCGTGTGGGCGACATCATCACCGGCCAAGTAAGAGAGCCAAAAGATCAAGAAAAATACTACGCTCTTTTAAAGATAGAAGCGGTAAATTATATGCCTCTAGCAGACGCAAAAGAGAGGCCACTCTTTGACAACCTAACTCCACTTTTTCCAACTGAAAAGCTAAATTTAGAGTATGATCCGATGAAGCTAACGGGCCGCGTACTTGACCTTTTCACGCCTATTGGTAAGGGTCAGCGTGGTCTCATCGTCGCACCTCCAAGAAGTGGTAAAACTGAGCTTATGAAAGAGCTAGCTCACGGCATCGCCAAAAACCACCCAGAAGCCCAGCTCATGGTGCTTCTAGTCGATGAGAGGCCAGAAGAAGTTACAGATATGCAGCGCTGCGTAAAAGGCGAGGTATTTAGCTCGACATTTGACCTGCCAGCGCTTAACCACGTCCGCGTGGCGGAGCTAGTCATCGAAAAGGCAAAACGTCTAGTTGAGATGGGCAAAGACGTCATCATCTTGCTTGATAGCATAACCCGTCTAGCACGTGCCTACAACACAGTGACCCCACCAAGTGGCAAGGTGCTAACAGGCGGCGTGGACGCAAACGCACTTCACAAGCCAAAACGCTTCTTTGGCGCAGCTAGAAACATCGAGCACGGCGGCTCACTAACCATCATCGCAACCGCACTAATCGACACTGGTTCACGCATGGATGAAGTGATATTTGAAGAGTTTAAAGGTACTGGAAACAGCGAGATCGTGCTTGACCGCAATATCTCAGACCGCAGAATTTACCCAGCTATCAACGTACTAAAATCAGGCACCAGAAAAGAAGAGCTACTTCAAAAACCTGACGAGCTTCAAAAAATTTGGGCTATCCGATCTGCGATCGCTACAATGGACGATGTCGAAGCGCTTAAATTCTTATACGCAAAAATGCTAAAAACAAAAGACAACAAAGAGCTTCTCTCTATCCTAAACGAGTAAATTTAACTGAGCTTGAGGCGCTTGCTTTGAGCTCAAATTTTTTCACTTAAAATATAAACTCCAGCTTTTCTAGCCAAAAATATCTTAGAAATTTTAAATTTTCAAGCACTTGTAATTATAAGAGAGATTGCGATTATTTACTAAATTTTTCTATGTCTTGATTGATTAAATTTTCATATTCGCAAAGCTCGTTGCAAGTCTTTTTGCCCTGTTCGATAAGCTCATCAAATTTAAATCCAAGCATCACGATACGATAAAGGTTTGGTTTGTGTTTTCGCCAGTTGTAAAGCGTTGCGACATCAACGTCTAAATGATAAGCCATATCACGTTTTGTCATCTTAGCCACTTTACACTCCTTCTTTTTGAGTGATTTTATAAATTTTATTCTGATAAGAAAACAATTGAATTATTTTATGTTTTTTATATATTTAATTGAATATTTAGACTTTATTTAATCCAATAAAATTTAGAATACCAGTCAAACATTTTTTAAATAAGAAGTAAAAATGAAAAATGTAGTCTTAAAAGTTGCTTTAGACTTAAGCCTAGCTAATGCCGCTGCTTTAGCACAAGGAGCGTTTATTGGAGTCGAAGGAGATTACTCTTTTAATTCAAAATTAACAGCAAAAAGCGACAATGACACAACAAAAGTGAAAAAAGCTCAACCAGGTATTGGACTAAAAGCTGGCTATGATTTTGATAGTTTTAAAGTATATGGAGCTTACATTTACGACTTCCAAGCAAAGAAATCACTTGGCGATGAAGATGGTACAGTAATAAAATGGAGTACACATAAATTTCTAGTAGGCGCAGACTATACACCAGAATTGACAAAAGACATAAAGCTAGTTTTTGGTGGATACACTGGCTACTCAAAGCTTAAAATGGATGTATTTGACACTCATGATGGCTCGGAAAAAGCTAATACAAATGGCTGGATACTAGATGCAAGAATTGGTACAGAATACCCTATCAACAAAAACAATGCAGTTAAGTTTGGTGTAAAAGCAGATAGAACAAAATATAGCTCTATAGCAAAATATGATAATGCAAAAATAAAAGAGACAAATGTAGGTCTTTATTTAGGATATACATATAAATTTTAATCACTCGCAAGCTCAAATTTCAAAGCAAAATTTGAGCTTTTTATTTAAAAAAGAACTATAAATTTAAAAGTTTTTCTAAATTTTCACCGTCCAAGCGGTAGTTTCTCCACTCATGAGATTGATTTTTAGCACCCATGCTTTCATAAAATTTAATACTTGGCTCATTCCAGTTTAGGCAGCACCACTCAAGCCTTTTTAAATTTTCATCCTTGCAAATTTGAGCTAAAAATTTAAAAAATGTCTTGCCTATACCTTGATTTCTAAACTCTTTTTTGACGTAAATATCCTCAAGATAGATCCCACCAAGCCCCAAAAATGTAGAAAATGTGTAAAAATAGATAGCATAGCCAATCACCTTACCCTCACTCTCGCAGACAAGGGCTTTTGCGTGGTTTTTATTAAAGATAGAGTCTGCAAAAATTTCATTTGTAAAAGTGACTTGGTCACTCAAATTCTCATAGCTGGCAAGCTCTCTTACAAGCTCTCAAATTACATCTATATCGGCTCTAGTCGCTTTTCTTATTTGAAATTTCATTAGTTATCGCCAAAAAGTGCTTTTAAGTCTTTGATTGGCTCATTATTTTCTGCATTGCTACTAGTTTTTGAGCCAAGCTCATTTAGCTCGATCTCATAGCCAGTTAGCATGCTTGCTAGGCGGATATTTATGCCGTTTTTGCCGATCGCCTTGCTCTTTTGTTCGCTTGCAAGCGTTACGATTGCCTTATTTTCTTCGATCTTTACAGATGTGATGATCGCAGGCGCCATAGCGCGAGCCACCAAGATCGCTGGCTCTGTGGTGTATTCGATTGCGTCGATACTCTCACCATGAAGCTCTTTGCTTACGGCATTTATCCTAACACCCTTTGTACCGACCGTTGCGCCGACTGGATCGATGTTTGGAGTGGTTGAGATTAGCGCTACTTTAGCTCTTTCGCCAGGGATCCTCGCACTTCCTTGAATGATGATACCGCCATCTTTTATCTCAGGCACCTCTGAAGTTAGCAGCGCTTCAAGAAATTTAGGTGAAGTCCTTGAAAGTTCGACCTTTATGCCTAAATTTTTATCTGTAAAAACTTTTCTAATGACCGCTTTTACCACGTCGCCTACTTTAAATTTTTCGCCTTTTATGCGGTTTTTACGTGGCAAGATGGCACGAAGCTCGTCTATCTCGATAAATGTGTTTTCATCGTTATCGACCCTTACAACTGGGCCAAAGACCATGTGACCGCTCATTTCATTATATTTTTGTAAAATTTTCTCTTCAACTAGGCGCTGGATGTGATACTCAAGCTCCTTATGAAGCGTTTGAGCTGCGGTTCTGCCAAGGTTATCAAGGCTTAGCTCATATGTGAGCTCATCTCCGATCTCTACGCCACTATCTATCTTTTTAGCATCTTTTAAGCTTAAGAAGTGCTCATTGTCTTCAGCAAGCCTCTCATCGTCGTTTGCTACGATTGAAATTTTTTGATAAAGCTTTAAATTTTTATTAGCATCGATGCTCACGTCATACTCATAATTTTCTCCATAAACCCTTTTTGCAGTATTTATCAAGGCTCTTATAACACGCTCTTTTACATCTTCTATCTCTAAATTTTTCTCATTTGCAATTGACTCGATGATATCTGAAATTCTTTCCATTTTTTCTCCATTGTAACGATAAATTTCGGGGATTTTTCGTGAAGTTTTGAAATTATACATAAGCCATACTTTTAATAACTTTAAGCTTATTATTAACTTTTATTTAATCCTTTTTTTATGATGTTTTGGATATATTGACCGATTAAAATTTAAGATTTTGAAAGGATTAAAAATGGAGCTAAAACTTGCAAGAGCTGAATTAGACGCAAAACCAAAAACGATTTCACTAGAAAAGATAGAGGCAGCTGTCGAAAAAGAGGGTCAGAAAATTTTCTATTTTGATAAAGAAAACACACACAAACAACTAATCGCCTTAGTCGAGCATTTTGAAGAAAAAGGGCTAAGCGTTTATCACAGAACCGTAAAATACGGGCTAGATGATAGCGATTATATGTATGAAGTGCATATACTTTAATGAGTAAAAAACTCTTTATCCAAACTTTAGGTTGTGCTATGAATGTTCGTGATAGCGAGCATATCATAGCCGAGCTCTCACAAAAAGAAGACTACTCCTTAACACAAAATATAGAAGAAGCTGATTTAATCCTTATAAATACCTGCTCAGTTCGTGAAAAGCCAGTTCATAAGCTCTTTAGCGAGGTTGGCGCCTTTGAAAAAGCCAAAAAAAGAGGAGCTAAAATAGGAGTTTGTGGCTGCACTGCAAGCCATTTGGGTAGCGAAATTTTTAAGCGCGCGCCTTACGTCGATTTTGTTCTTGGCGCAAGAAATGTCAGCAAGATCACAAAGGCGGTAAATACGCCTAAATTTATCTCAACCGACATCAACCACGACGAGAGCGAATACGCATTTGGCGAATTTAGAGGCTCGCCATACAAAAGCCACATCAATATCTCGATCGGTTGCGATAAAAAATGCACCTACTGCATCGTCCCACATACTAGAGGCGATGAAATTTCCATCCCCTCAAGCCTTATCTTAAAAGAGGTAGAAAAGGCTGCAAAAAGCGGTGCAAAAGAGATATTTTTACTAGGGCAAAATGTCAATAACTACGGCAAAAGATTTTCAGGCGTGCAAGAAAATATCGATTTTAGCGACCTTTTAGTAAAGATAAGCGAGATAGAGGGCGTTGAGAGGATAAGATTTACAAGCCCTCACCCGCTTCATATGGATGATAAATTTCTTGAAATTTTCACTAATAACCCAAAAATTTGCAAGTCAATGCACATGCCACTTCAAAGCGGAAATACCAAAGTTTTACGCGAGATGAAGCGCGGATACACGAAAGAGTGGTTTTTAGACCGTGCGCTAAGACTTAGAAAGATGTGTCCAGATGTGAGCATCTCAACTGATATCATCGTCGCATTTCCAGGCGAGAGTGATAGCGAGTTTGAAGATACGATGGACGTGCTTGAGCAAGTTAGATTTGAGCAAATTTTTAGTTTTAAGTATTCGCCTCGTCCGCTTACAAAGGCAGCTACTTTTACAAATCAAATAGATGATAAAACCGCTTCAGAAAGGCTTACTCGCCTACAAAATCGCCACAATGAAATTTTAGACGAGATCGTGGCGGCACAAAAAGATAAAATTTTTGATGTATATTTTGAAGAGCTAAGAGCAAATGGCGGCGTTGCTGGGCGAAGTTTTAATAACTTTTTAGTTCAAGTTGATGGCAGCGAAGAGCTTCTTGGCACTACACAAAAAATCAAGATCACAAACCCAAAACGAATGGTTTTGTATGGCGAGCTGCAAATTTAAAAGTGCCCTTGAAAAGCTCGCCCTAAGCGTTGGCGTCTTTTTCATCTACATTTTGATGTGGCTCATTTTTTTAACCTGCAAAAAGAGCTACACTCCAAATTTCTTACCACAAAATGGCTGCGTTGTCGTCTTTTGGCACGGCAGGCTTAGCTTTATGAGCTTTGCTTACAGACGCTGGTGGAGCAGTCAAAATAGAAAACAAGGCAAGGTGATAATCAGCGACCACAAAGATGGCGAGCTAATCACCAGAATAATCAAATTGTTTGGCATCGGCACCATTAGAGGCAGCAGCTCAAAAGGCGGCGCAAGAGCACTGATAGAAGCTTTAAGAGAGATAAAGCAAGGCCACGACGTCATCATCACGCCAGATGGTCCAAGAGGACCAAGGCACAGCGTGGCAGACGGAGCTGCGGTGATCGCACAAAAGTCATCTTGCGAAATTTATGCTCTAAATTTTGAAGCAAGCTCGTTTTGGGAGTTTAAAAGCTGGGATAATATGATACTTCCAAAGCCATTTTCAACTATAGATTTTAGCCTCTCAGCTCCTTTTAGTGTGGAAAATTTGGAGCAAAAAGATGCAAAAGAGAAGATACAGAATGAGCTTTGGCAAGCCTCACAAAATGATGGTGGCAAAAGCGTGGAGCAAAACCAAGAGGATTTTAGATCAAATTTAAAAATTTGGTGGAAAAAGTATGCGCATAAAAATCCACAAATCAGCGACGAGATAAGAGAAATTTTGGATGAAATTTATGAAAAATAAACTATCTATTTTTATAGCCATCTTTCTAATTGTTTTATTCGGACTATTTTTTTATAGCGACAACTCCTACAAACTCGCCCTTGAAGCAAAATTTTTATACGAAAACAAAGAATACGAAAAGGCCTTAAATTTAAGCCAAAAAGCACTTGATATAGATATTTATAACAAAATGGCAAATACTGTGCTAAATCAAAGCAAGGCTGCTATCAAATTTAGCTCATACATAAAAAATGGCAAAGAGTATCTTGAGCGTATCAAAAAAATGAGCCAAAGTAGCGTCAGCAAGGCTGATAGTGAGCGCATTAAGATGATGTGTGATGTGATGATAGAGGATTTTGACGACCTTAAAAACTCGGCCCTACTTGATAATGAACTAAAAAATGAAGCTTTAAATACAAAAGAGATTTTCGTTAAGCTTAAAAACGAGCTGTTTTAAACTTATTTAATCCCTTTTTAGCTACCATAACGAAAATTATGCACTAAATTTAGGAGATTTATGTCTTTTAGCGTTAAAAAGCTTTTTTCTAACCTTTTTTTAAGCGTCGTGTTGGAGGGCAATGAGTGCATATTCTTCGGTCAGGTCTTTAGAAATGGCAAACTTTTAAAAACCATAAACGCCAAATTTACAGATATAAATATCGATAATATCGATGAGAAAATCATAAAATACATAGAAGAGCAAGAAAAAGCATATTTTGGCGTATATGTCTCAGTTTTTTTTAACGACGACTCGCAAGGCGCGCTTCCTAGTGTTAGCTTCGATGAATACAAAAAATTTAATATAAATGCTAAAAATCTTACAAGCCTTATCATGCAGAATAGTTGGAGTATTTATGCAAATTTAAACGCTATAAAAAAATATAAAAATTTATTTGGACAAGATAGTGTAGATCTCATCTACTCACCTATTGCCCTACTCTTTCACGAGCTTTTAAAACGCGGAATTTCTCCAAAAACTACACTTTATCTTTATATCCATGCACATTCGTTTACGCTTGCGATCTTTAAAGATAAACAAATGAAGTTATCCACTTTTTTAAATATGGCTGGCGTTGAAGAAACCAACCAGGAAGCTGAAAGCCTAAAAGAAGAAGATATAACAGATATTGACAACTTAATCATTAAAGAAGAAAATGACGCAACATCGCTTGATGATTTTAAAAGTTTAGATGATTTTTTAAGTGATGATAAACCAAAAGAATTTGAAGATCTAAATTATGAACTAAATATGCCAGTTTCTACAAATGTAGAAAAATCGGTTGCTATTTTTGGGTATGACATGAAGATGTTTGATTACATCGTAAAGGCTGTAAAAGAATTTTACGAAAATCCTCTCTACGGCGGCGATTTTATTGAACAAATAATTGTTTTTGAAAACACAAAAACAAGTGCAACCTTTTTGCAATATCTGCAATCTGAGCTTTTAGTGGAGACTTCGGTGTATCCAGTGAATACAAATCATATTATGAATGAAATCATGCAAGAAGAGATAATATTATGAGATTTAGCTTTATTGCTCCGGAACCAAGACCACTTATATCTATCTTTAGCAAAATTTGGCTAAGCCTTATAAGCTTTGTGTTTGTGGCTCTTTTGGCAACAAATTTCTTTATACTTTACAAAAATTATTCAATTGAAAAAAATATAAATTTTTTATCAAATGAGCAAAAAGAACTTAGTCAAAAAATAGTCACAACAGATGAAATTTCAGCTAAACTCGCCGTACAAATAGAATCTGCAAATGATATTTTCACATCAAATTCTATTCTCAAGCAAAGCTTGCACAATCTTTTTGATCTAGTGCCTGACAGTATAACGCTTGAAGAGGTTTTTATGGATAAAAACTCACTCATCATTCGTGGTATAACGCCGACAAAAGATGTATTTAATCAGCTTCTAGCTTCACCTTTAAGATCTATTTTTACGACTTCAAATACTAGCTTTTATCAAAGTAAAAACGGCTGGTACGGCTTTATAAGCACAAACAAAATTGGTAATTCTGAGGGATATAATGAGTAAAAAAGATACGAGCTTAGAAAAAATAGATCCCGTCAAGCTTTTACTTTTTATATTTGCTTTTATTATAGTTTGTTTCATTATGATATTTGGCTTTATCGTACCAAATATAAAAGAATTTAAAAGCCTAACTAGACAAAATTATTCACAGACCTCATCTTATACAAAAGTAAAAAATGAATTTGAAGCTAATTTTAAAGCCCTTGAAGCAACCAAACAAAAAGATGGAGCTATCATTTCAGCTTTTGAAACTAAATTTGATAAAGATAAATTTATAGAATTTGCCTCTAAATTTTTCAGTGAAGTAAGACTTAGTAAAATAGAAGAAAGTGATAATAACGCTAGTGAGAAATTTTTCAGATTTCGCCTAAATGTAACTAGCTCTCTAAGGACACCACAAAAATTTTATGACTTTTTAGATGCGCTTAGTAGCTATGACAGTATCGTAAAGACCGAATTTCCTATCGTCATGAAAGGCGAAAAGGATAAAATCCATACTACTTTTAATATAAAAGTTTTTGGATTGAAGTAAAATTTTAGATTTCATTTAATAAAAAGCTACAAACAGATAACATTTCTCTCAAGTTCTTAGTTATAGAAATCATATTTTTATAGACATAAATTTATGTATTTCATCGGTATTGATATAAGCTCAACATCTACAAAAGTAGCAATACTAGATAATCAAGATAATTTTTGTGATCTATTTTTGTTATCAAGTAGTTTTAGTGTCATAAAAATAGTACGCGATATAAAAGAAATTTTAGAACAAAAAGGCTATCAATATGCCTCGATCGTAGCTACTGAATATAGAGCAGAAGCGGATGTAGTAGCTTTTGAAAGCTGTACAGGAACTACAAATTTTAAAAATAATATGAGTACACAAGGTAACCTTGTAGAAAATATCGCCAAACGTTACTTAAAGACGCCCCTCTTCTGTAATGTACAAAAACGACGCAATATCTGATGCTATTAAAAATTTGTAGATGAATATAAAGCAGATAGTGCAACAGATATCGTTTTAAGCGGCTGTCACACTTATGCAATAGAAACAAACAAGATAAAAGAAGCTAGTAAAGAAGCTGGTGCAAGCTATATGAGCCTTGAGGACTGACTACCCCCAAACAAGATGTTGTCCGGATTTGCACACATTTGAAGGCATTTTTAGAATTTCTCGAATAAAACATCAAATTTTAAAAGACTCAAAAAAGAGCCTTTGTTGATTTATTGCGAATTTTTAGAATAGTATTTTGCTAGTATTACTTTTTATCCACGCATTTGCCAAGCTGACAAGCTCTTTTGTAAAGTGCGTCTGCTTTTGCTTCATCGCCGCTTAGCTTTGCAAGCAAAAAGCATGACTGAGCATACTCAAGCTCGCAGCTCTTAGCCAAAAGCCTTAGCACTCTAGCCTCAGCCTTGTTTCTATCTATCTTATGAGTTTTTAAATTTTCGCTTTCGATGTAAGACTTTAGCCCCATTGCTTCGTTATAGCAGCCAACGCCATCACCGCTATCACAAGCTAGTTTATATAGTCTTAAGGCTTTTTCCATATCTTTTTGCTCATCAACAAGCCCTTGCTCATAAATTTGACCCAAATTAGAACAAGCCGTCGCAAGACCAGCATTGCAAGCCTTTTCGTAGTAGCCTTTTGCTTTTACAAAGTCCTTTTCGTTACTAAAATTTACGGCTAAATTGTTGCAGTCGATGCTATTTCCACTTTCACAATTTTGTATCATCTTCTCTTTTTCAAGCTCAAGACGCTCTGCCCTCGCCTCTTCATCACTTTGCCAAAAGCCAAAGCTTACCATCTTTTGCCACGACCAGCAACCACCAAGCATAAAGCCCATAGCCAAAATAAGACCAAAATTTAAGACCTTTTTCACTTACATTCCTAGCTTTGTACCTAGTCTTTTCATCTGCGGGCATGCCTTGCTTAGCCCACGAAAGCAAGCAACTTTATAAATTCCATAAGCCCTTTTTTCGTCTTTATTGACACCAAGACCAAGCTCGTACATCGCTCCGATATTGGCACAACTTGGCAAATCGCCAGCATTGCATGCATTTGTATAAGCTTGCATTGCTAAGTAATAATCTAGCTTAACGATCTCGCCTTTTCTATAAGCATTGCCTAAATGATAGCAAGCTTGCATGCCTCCGCCATTGCAACTTTCTTTATAAATTGAAATTGCCTTTTTTGGATTTTTTTTAACTCCAAGTCCAAGCTCATAAAGAGTGCCCAAATTTGCACAACCGACTTGCACCTTAGCATCGCAAGCTTTTTTATAATTTGTTAAAGCATTTTCATATTCTTTTAAAAGCTCGTAATTTACACCCAAATCGTTGCAAGCTTCCGCATCGCCTTCTTCGCATTTTGGTATTAAAATTTCGATCGCATTTCTTGAAATTTGCTCTTTATTTTGCACTATTTTTTCATCCTTTGGTTGCTGCCACGAATCATCTTGTTTTTGTCCTACACCAATCACGTTTAAGCAGCCAGTGAAAAATAAAGCCGATAAAAGCAATAAATATTTTTTCATTCTTTTCCTTTTAAAATTGTCCAAATAAGTCATTTAGTGCTTCACTGATGCTTGGATGAGTAAAAATTTGATTTTTAAAGAAATTTGCGTTTGCTTTTAAATTCATCGCAATTGCGATTTCATTTATCAGCTCATTTGCATAGATGCAGTGAAAGCTAGCACCCAAAATTTCTCCACTTTGCGCGTCAACGATAGCTTTTAACATACCTACATCATGATTTAGTACTTTTGCGCCTGGTACTGTTGCCATGCTAAGCTTTAGCTCTTTAAAATTTAGCCCAAGCTTGCTAGCTTCTTTTGCATTTACGCCGACTCTTGCTAGTGGAGTGTCGGTAAATAGCACATTTGCATGAATACTTCTATTTTTGGTATTTCTCTTTTTATCACCAAAAATTTGTGAATAAACTATCCTAAAATCATCTAAGCTCGTATAAGTAAAAAGCTCTCCGCCGCGCACGTCGCCTACCGCATAGATGTTTGGCACATTTGTTTGAAGATTTTCATTTGTCTTTATAAAGCCTTTTTCATTTAGCTCAACACCAGCAGCTTTTAAATTTAAATCATCCACATTTGCCACTCTGCCAAGCGCTATCAAAAATGCATCGGCTCTAAGGCATCTTTGCTCACCATTTTGCTTGAAATTTAATACATTTTCTTTAATGCACTCTATCTCGCAACCCTCTAAAATTTCAACACCTTGGACTCTAAGAGCTTCTTTTACGCTATTAGCTATATCATCATCTTCGTTTTTAAGTAGTTTTGAACGTCCTACGATAGTCACTTTTGAGCCAAAATTTGCAAACATTGATGCAAACTCTATACCGATAAAACCACTACCGATAATGACAAAATGCTTTGGTAAATTTTTTAGATCAAGCAGCGTTTGGCTTGAAAATACATTTGAATTTGCGACCTCAAAAGGAGTATCTGCCTCTTTTGAGCCACTATTTATGATAATAAAATCGCCCTCTATTATCTTTTTCTCACCACTTGGCGTTGTTACAAGTACGCTATTTTCACTAGCAAATGAGCCAACACCATCGATCACATCGATATTTTCTTTATCATTTAGCATTGCGTAGTTTTTAGTATTCAAAGCTGAGATTAGTTTATTTTTATTTTCCACACTAAGTGTGTAATATTCGCTTTCAACGCTATTATTTACAAATTTTGCCTCTTTAGCGGCTGTTATTAGACGTTTGGTTGGTATGCAGCCAACATTTATGCAAGTGCCTCCATACATCTTTGGCGATCTCTCTACAAGAGCTACTTTTTTGCCAAGTGCGGCAGCTTTAACCGCTAGCGTTTTGCCAGCTTTTCCAAAACCAATAATTACAATATCATATTTCATTTTCAGTCCCTTATCTTTCCCATTACATAATAAGTTGTTTCATTTATCTTTTTTAGCTCCATTTTATATTTATTAGCCCAGTTTTTTATAATCTCATCAACTCGCTCTTTTATTTCATTAACGGTAGCTACATTTTTTATCTTTAGTCTATCTTCACTTCCACTCATCGCCACAAAACAAAGGTGTGGCTTTAAATGATCATTTAGTTCGATTATGCTCTTTGGCAAAAGACCATCAGTATTGTTTAAAATTCTACACATTTGAGCAGTGGTCGTTTCATTGACGTTATAGCCAAGCTGGATTAAAAGTGCATTATGATCCATATCGTTCCTTTTGCTTAAAATTTGCAGGCATTATAAGATAAAATTGGATAAAATCGCCTAAATTTTCAAGGACAAATATGAAAAAATTTATCATTTTTGTGTTTAGTGTTTTGCTATTTTGGGGATGTTCATTAGATCAAATTTCACAAAATTTTGGCCTTAGTGAGCCACCACTTGATCCAGAGGTCGAGCAAATAGCAGACGCTATATATCTATACAATGAAGGTAACTATCCAAAAGCTTGCAAGAGATTTTACGACTATGCAAAAGATGGAAATGTTCTAGCCATGCAGCAAACTGGCATTTGCTTTCGTGACGGCAAAGGCTTTAGCAAGGATATCTTAAGGGCACTTTTTTGGTTTGAAACAGCTGGCAGATACGGCAATATAGACGGACTAAGAAGTGCTGGATATATCTACGAGTACGGCCTTGGAGTCAATAAAAATTTAGAAAAAGCGATATATTTTTACGAAAAAGCCACAAGCCTTGGCTCAAGCGAGGCCAGCTATGATCTAGGGCTTATCTATCTAGGTAAAAATAACTATAAAAAAGCGAGAATTTATCTTGATGAGGCTTGCTTTAAAGGCAAAGAAGAAGCCTGCACAAAGCTAAAAGAGATGAAATTTTAGCTCCCATCTCTTTTTGTAAATTTATTACGCTTCAGCCTTTTGAGCGATCAAGACGCCTTCTATCATCTTTTTGATGTCACCATCAAGTATCGCGTCAGTTTGCGAAAATGCCTCGCCGCTGCGGTTATCTTTTACCTGCTGATATGGGAAAAGCACATATGATCTTATCTGATGCCCCCAGCCGATCTCGCTCTTTTCTACGCTGTTGCTCGCTTCTTGTTGTTTCATCAGCTCAAGCTCGTAAAGACGAGATTTTAACATTTTCATCGCTGTAGCTCTATTTTTGTGCTGGCTACGGTCGTTTTGGCACTGTACGACGATGCCAGTTGGTATATGTGTGATGCGAATGGCTGATTCAGTTTTATTTACATGCTGACCGCCTGCACCGCTTGCTCTATAAGTGTCTATCTTTAGATCTTTTTCCTCGATCTCGATCTCTATATCATCATCTACTTCAGGGCTTACCATGACACTTGAAAAGCTCGTATGACGGCGCCCTGCGCTATCAAATGGGCTTGTGCGAACGAGTCTGTGGATACCATTTTCTGCTTTGAAGTAACCATAAGCATTTTCGCCTTTTACGATAAAGCTCACATCCTTTAGCCCAGCCTCATCACCCTCTTGAAAGTCAAGAGTCTCGACCTTAAAGCCTTCGCGCTCGCAAAATCTAAGATACATCCTATAAAGCATGCTCGCCCAGTCGTTACTCTCAGTGCCGCCAGCTCCAGGATGGATCGATACGATCGCATTTTTGCCATCATCTTCGCCACTTAAAAGCATAGAAATTTCAAGATTTACTATCTTTTCATCTAAATTTTTAGCGTCATCAAAAAGAGAATTTATAGTCTCTTCGTCATTTTCAGAATTTGCTAGCTCAAAAAGCTCCTTTGCATCACTTACTGCCTGATTAGCGTCATTAAATTTTGCAAGCATGTTTGAAATTTTTGTCTTTTCTTTATTTAGCGCCCCAGCCTTAGCGATATCTTGCCAAAAATCAGGATCTTGCTCAGTGGCCTCGATCTCTTTTAGTCTAGCCTTGATCTCTTCAGGCTTTACGATAGAGCCTATGTTTTCAACTTTTGTTTGTAGCTTCTTTAAAAGCTCGTTGTATTCGTAACTATCCAAGTTTTTCTCCAAAAATTTTTGCCGATTTTAGCCAAAAGTTGCTTACATTTTTAAATTTACGCCCTTTTAATCCTTTTTTGTTACAATGCCAAGTTAAAATTTCAAACAAAAAGAGTCAAAATGCAAATCATAAGAACTATAAAAGAACTTGAAAATTTCGTCTCTAGCACAAGTGCAAAGATCGGTTTTGTGCCGACCATGGGCGCACTTCATGACGGACACGTTAGCCTTATTAAAAAATGCGTGAGCGAAAATGAGATAAGTATCGTCTCAACATTCGTTAATCCAACTCAATTTTTACCAGGCGAAGATCTGGACAAATACCCAAGAAACGAACAAAACGACATTAAAATTTGCGAGCAAAACGGCGTTAGCGCTATTTTTATCCCAGATGCCAATGAGCTTTACTTTGAAGATGAGCCTCTAATCATCGCTCCAAAGAAATTTTCAGCCATCTTAGAGGGCAAAACTAGACCTGGGCACTTTGATGGCGTACTAAGGGTGCTAAACAAGCTATTTCGCCTAACTCGTGCAAATAGCGTTTACATGGGCAAAAAAGATACACAACAACTAATCATAGTGCAAAACATGATAAAGACATTTTTTCTAAATGTCAGCCTAGTGGCTTGCGATATCGTTAGAGAGCCAGACGGACTTGCACTTTCAAGTAGAAACGTCTATATCTGCGACGAAGATAAATGTAACGCTCTAAGGCTTTCAAGATCGCTAAATAAAGCACAAAATTTGATCCAAAATGGCGAGGAAGACACAAGCGAGATCAAAACAAAGATGCTTGAAGTGCTAGAGCCGTTAAAGGTTGATTATGTCGCTATTACGGATAGAAATTTAAATGAAATTTCCAAAATAGAAAAAAATAACACCATCATTTTAGTAGCAGCTTACGTTGGTAAAACTAGGCTAATAGACAACATCTGGATCTAAAAATGCCAAAACTTCACTTAATTTCACTTGGCTGTAACAAAAATTTAGTTGATTCTGAGATCATGCTTGGCAGATTGCAAAACTACGATATCACAGACGATATCAGTGATGCTGACGTTATCATCGTAAATACCTGCGGCTTTATCAAATCTGCCAAAGAAGAGAGCATACAAACCATACTTGAGATGCATGAAGCTCGTAAAAATGGCTCCTTGCTAGTAGTGACTGGCTGTCTTATGCAGCGCTACAAAGATGAGCTTATAAAAGAGCTGCCAGAGGTCGATCTCTTTACCGGTGTGGCTGACTATGACAAGATCGATGAGATCATCTTAAAAAAGCAAAATTTATTTAGCCCGCAAACTTATCTGCAAGCAAATGAAGAGCGTGTGATAACTGGCTCAAACTACCACGCCTACATCAAAATTTCAGAGGGCTGTAACCAAAAATGTAGTTTTTGTGCCATTCCAACTTTTAAAGGCAAACTAAAATCACGCTCGCTTGAAAACATCGTAAACGAGGTCAAAAATCTAGTCAAAAAAGGCTACTACGACTTTAGCTTTTTATCTCAAGACTCGAGCTCATATATGCGCGATCAAGGCGTTAGCGACGGGCTTATAAATTTAATAGACGAGATAGAAAAGATAAAGGGCGTAAGGAGTGCCAGGATACTTTATCTCTATCCAAGCACGACCAGCAAGGAGCTAATTGAGCGTATCATCGCCTCGCCTGTCTTTCACAACTACTTTGACATGCCGATCCAACACATCAGCGAAGACATGCTAAAGATAATGAAGCGTGGAAGTGGCGCTAAAAAAATCAAAGAGCTTTTAAATTTAATGAGAAATGCCGAGAATTCATTCTTACGAACTGGTATCATCGTTGGTCATCCAGGAGAGAGCGAGGAGGATTTTGAGGAGCTTTGCGAATTTTTAGAAGAGTTTAAATTTGATAGAATTTCAGCCTTTGCCTACTCAAAAGAGGAGGACACTGCATCTTTTGAAATGGAGCAAATCCCAGCTAAAATCATCTCAAAAAGACTAAACAAGATAGAAAAGATCACTAAAAAATCGATAAATGAGAGCTTGCAAAAAGAGATTGGCAAGCAAATTTATGCTCCTCTTGAGGGCGAAAGTAGCGAGGGCGAGATGTTTTACGCAGCCAAAAAAGACATCTGGGATAAAGATATAGACGGCGAAATTTTAATAAACGAGAGCGATGTAAAAGAACTTGAGATCGGCTCACTCTATCTTTGCGAGGTCACTGACGTGGTCGATCAAAAACTAATCGCTAAAATCATCAAAAAAGCAAAATGATAAGCCAAAATGTGCGAGAAAAGCTAAACCCAGGTGCAAACCTACTAGCCTTCTCGCACGGCATAGACAGCACCGCACTTTTTTACATTTTAGAAGAAGCTGGGATCAAATTTGATCTAGCGATGGTTGATTACAATGTTCGAGAGCAAAGTAAAAGTGAGATAGAAAGCGCAAAAGATCTCGCAGATAAATTTGGTAAAAGAATTTATACCAAAAGTATTTTTTTAGATAAGTCAAATTTTGAAAAAAATGCGCGCGAGGTAAGATATGAGTTTTTTGGAGAAATTTGCCAAAAATTTGACTATGAAAATTTGATCCTAGCGCATCAGTTTGACGATAAATTTGAGTGGTTTTTGATGCAGCTTAGTAAGGGTGCTGGGCTAAAAGAGCTCTTTGGCATGAGCGAGCTTGAAAAGAGAAAGCACTTTTGGCTAGTTAGGCCGCTTTTAAATTTACGCAAAAAAGAGCTTCAAAACTATCTTGATGAGAGAAATTTACGCTATTTTATCGATGAGACAAATTTAAAAGGTGAGTTTAAAAGAAGCTTCATGAGGCTAAATTTTAGTGAGCCATTTTTGGATAGATATTTTATTGGCGTGCAAAAGAGCTTTGAGTTTTTAGAAGCCGATAGACAAATTTTAATGCCAAATATCACAAAAATAAGTGATAAAATTTTTATTATAAAAAATGATAGTAATGTGATACGAGGCATTGATATGGCGGCAAAAGAGCTAAATGTGCTTCTAAGCAAAGCGCAAAAAGAAGAGCTAAGTGCAAATTTAGCAAAGCAAACAAGCGTGGTACTAAGCGGCAAGATCGCTGTCGGATACGCAGACACTTACCTTTTAGTAACTCCATTTTGCAAAGCCATAATGCCAAAAATTTTTAAAGAGAAGGCTAGAATTTTAAAAATTCCAGCTATAAATAGAGGCTATCTTTTTGCTATAAATTTTGATTTATCAAAATTAGATTCTAATAAATATTGAAAGATTTGGCTTTTGCCTGAAACAACTCCAAAGCAAAAGCCAAGATTAATTAAAATAAGCTATTTACGCTTTCATTGTGATATACACGGCGTATCACTTCTCCAAACAAGGAAGCTGCACTTAGCACTTTTATACAAGGAAGCTCCTCTGCTAAAGGTATCGTATCTGTTACCACTAGCTCATCTAAAAAGCCTAGTCTTAGCCTATCATAAGCTGGTCCGCTAAGGACTGGATGCGTACAAAATGCCATAACACTAGTTGCGCCACGCTCTTTAAAAATTTCAGCTGCTTTTACGATCGTGCCAGCTGTATCGATCATATCATCGACTAAAATAACATCTTTACCATTTACGTCACCGATTATATTCATCACTTCGCTCTCGTTTGCTTTTTCGCGGCGCTTATCTACGATAACCATGTCAAGATTTAGATTTTTAGCCAAAGCTCTAGCACGAGCAACACCGCCTACATCAGGACTTGCAACGATTGGATTTGGTAAATTTTTTGCTCTTACATAGTCATTAAAAATGATGCTTCCATAAAGGTTATCAACCGGAATATCAAAAAATCCTTGAATTTGTCCTGCGTGAAGATCCATAGTAACGACTCTATCGATACCTGCTGTTTGCATCATGTTTGCCACTAGTTTTGCAGTGATCGGCACTCTAGGAGCTGCTTTTCTATCTTGTCTGGCGTAGCCAAAATACGGCACGATCGCTGTTATCGAGCTTGCGCTACTGCGTCTTAAAGCGTCAGTTAAGATAAGTAGCTCCATTAAATTTGTATTTGTCGGTGCACATGTTGGCTGAATGACAAAAACATCTTTTCCGCGCACGCTCTCTCCGATTTGCACACTGATCTCTCCATCGCTAAATCTTTTTATACTTGCCTCGCTAAGAGGAAGTGAAAGATATTGCGAAATTTTCTTTGAAAGCTCAATATTCGCCGTTCCTGAGAAAATTTTATAGCCTCTCATAATGATAACCTTTTTAGTGATTTTTATGTTGGGATTTTATCGAAACGAGCTTTAATTTAAATTTATTATTTTGTGAGGTTTTATTTTCATCTTTGCTTTAGAGCTATTTCTAGCTCTAAAATTAGTTTTTATCGCCACAGTCAAAAATTTGTGCTTTTATTCTATAAGATGCCGCAAACTGACTGCCTCTAGGGCAAATATCAAGATTTTGTCCATAGTAGCAAAGCGGTGATTCATTTACAATATAAAGTACGACTCTCTTGTGAAGTCCAACGATCTCAATTGCCTCATTTTTTAGATCATTCATTGCGCCTTGTCTAAGCCCTTCAATAGTTGGATTCATTCTGCCATTTGCCTCGTCACTTCCCTCTGCTTCGCCTAAAACTTTACAGTTATAAGGTGTAGAATTTACCATTGCTATACCTTTTGAATCTGGCAATAATGGCTTTGGCGTAAATTGTGGCGCTACACAACCAGAAAATAAAAATAAGATAGTGCAAAAAACTATCAAATTTGAAATTTTCATTTAACCTCCTTAAATAAATTTTGGCATTATTCTATTTCAAAAAAAAAAAAAAACGCAAGGTAAATTTTAAAAAATTATAAGTTAATCTAAAAAATTTATTCATTAACCTTACAGCATTACAATTACAAACATGTTTAAAGCTTATAGAATTTATGATTTTATCAAAGATGATAGTTTGGATATGAAGGCGGCTTTTGTTGATAGACTCTATCCAAGAGGCATAAGAAAAGAGATATTTTCAAATTTCCTTTGGTTAAAAGATATCACACCAAGCACTACTTTAAGAGAGTGGTTTCATGAAGATAGAGAAGCTAGATTTGATGAGTTTTGTGAGAAATTTGAGCTCGAGCTTGATAATGAAAAAGCACAATCTTGCTTTAAAATGCTAAAAAAACTAGAAAAAGAGCATGGCGATATAGCACTTCTAACAGCTAGTAAAGATATAAATCTTTGCCATATCGTTGTGTTATTAAAAATTTTAAATAAGTAGTTTGCCCGCCTATTTTGCAAGAGTGCCAAGCATCTTTTCAAACTGCACACCATACCATGTGCGGCTCTTATCTTTTAGCGTGATTTTAATGCTACTAAGCACAAAGTTTGCCGCCTTTTTGATAGAAGTTTGCATGCTTTCACCATTTATAAGTGAGCCAAAAAGCACAGAAGCAAATATATCTCCAGTCCCACTCGTGTGAAATGGCAAAAATTCGTGAAAATACTCTACCTTCTCTTTTGTCTTTGCGTCGTAAGCTATGATGCCGCATTCATTTTGCTTGTATCTAATGCCCTTTAACACAATCTTTCTAACTCCAAAGCTAGCCAAGCTTTCAAGCAACTCTAAAATATAATCTTGCGTATAGTCACTGCCTAAAAACGGCATCCCGCACATAAAGCTTGCCTCTGTTATGTTTGGCGTGATAACGTGAGCCTTTGTGCAAAGATCACGCATTTTCATAACAAATTTTTCATCAAATCCATGATAGAGCTTGCCATTGTCGCCCATGCAAGGATCTACAAGTATTAGTGAAGCAGAGTCATTAAACTCATTAAAAATTTTCTCTATCAGCTCAAGCTGACTAAAGCTACCTAAAAATCCGGTATAAATTCCATCAAATGCGATATTTTCTTTGTGCCATACTTGTGTTATCTCGTCAAATTCATCAGTCAGATCACGAAATGTGAAATTTTTAAAGCCAGTATGAGTCGAAAGTAGCGCAGTAGGCAATATACACGCCTCAATGCCTTGAGTGCTAATTATCGGAAGTGCGACAGTAAGGGAACATTTGCCAACGCACGAGATATCTTGTATTGTAAGGATTCTTTTCATTTATGCTCTTAGTTTATAAAATTTTACCCCAGCAACATCGGCTAGATAAACCACATCTTGTTGCAAGAGCTTGTTTAAAATTTGCTTTGAGTGTTCTGAGAAATTTTCTTCAATATTTGCAATAGTTTGCGGACGACGCCTTAGCATTTCTAGAATTTCATCTTCACTAAAGTTATACTTTTGCTCTATTTTGTGAGCTTTAGCTATATTAACCGGTACGCCACTTATCTGCTTAGCTAGCTCCTCTAGTTTTTTGGCGTCTACACCCTTTACATTATAGGCTGGCGGACGATCTATCGTGCCAATATCCACTCGGTGCGGAGCTATCTCATTTATCGCAGCATTGAGTGCTATAAATTCCTCTTCTTTGTCGTTAAATCCAGCCACGACTAAAATTTCAAGCACAAGCTCGCCCTTAAATTCCTTACGAAATTTAGCCATAGCTTTTATGAGATCGCTAACTTCTACGCCGCTTTTGTTGCGGTCTATCTTTTTAAAAGTACTTTGCACCGCACTATCAAGGCTAAATTTCGCTATATCAAGCCCATGTAGTGCTTCACAAATTTTTGGATCACGCACGCCTGAGCCATTACTCAAAATGAGTGTTTTTGCGCTACCTTTTAGTTCATTTACTTTTGCTATCAGCTCTTTTAAGTATGGGTAAAGAGTTGGTTCGCCATTTGCCGTAAGTGTGATGACATCGATGTTTTGATGAGTTTTTAATGCTTCTTTTAAATCGTTTATGATCTCATCAACGCTTGGCGGATTTTCTATTGTTTCAACAGTCTTTGCGCCACTTAGCTCGCAATAAACACAGTCAAAATTACATGATTTTTGTTTAGGGCTTAGATCTATACCAAGGCTCATGCCAAAACGGCGAGAATTTATCGGTCCAAAGACGATGCAAGGCTTGCTACCTTGCACTTTTTGTCTGTACCTGTTTTATAAAATATTTTGCATTCTCAACTGGCACATCAGGCAAAATTCCATGCCCAAGATTGAAAATATGAGGCACACCTTTCATCGTGCTTAAAATTTTATCCACACCTTCATCTATCGCCTTTTTGCTATAAAGCCTTGTTGGCTCCATATTACCCTGAAGGACGTATCTTGGGCTAAGTTTTTCTTTGGCTAGCTCAATCGGTGTACTCCAATCAACGCCAAAAACATCAAATTTACCTGAAATTTTATCCAGATAGCCACTTATTCCTTTTGGGAAAACAATGACCGGAATTTCTGGAAATTCAGCTTTTACGCTATCAACTATTTTATTTATATAGCTAAATCCAAACTCAAAATATGCCTGCTCTTCAAGCGCAGCCGCCCAGCTGTCAAAAATTTGCACGGCATTTACGCCTGCTCTTATCTGCTCTTTGACGTAAAGGATGAGAGCTTGCGTCACTTTTTCTAAAATTTGATGCAAAAATTCTGGATTTTGATAGAGCATTTTTTTGCAGACCGCATAAGTTTTACTGCCACCACCCTCGATCATATATGTAGCTATCGTCCAAGGTGCGCCGCAAAAGCCAATTAGTGCCTTATCTTTGGCTAAATTTTCTCTTGTGAGCTTTATCGTGTCATAGACATATGCTAAATTTTTAGTCGATTTTTCGATACTAAGTGCGTCAAGTGCGGCTTTATCACGTAATGGGTCACTAAAAACTGGACCCTCACCCTTTTCAAAATGTAGATCCATGCCCATTTCAAGAGGCACGACAAGGATGTCACTAAATAAAATCGCTGCATCAACGCCAAGAATTTCAACTGGTTGAAGTGTGACTTCACTAGCCTTTTTGTAGTCTTTGCAAAGTGACAAAAAATCCCCTGCTTGCGCGCGTACTCGCATATACTCTGGCAGATATCTACCAGCTTGGCGCATCATCCAAACAGGCGTATAAGGGGTAGGTTTTTTAAGGCAGGCGTCTATGAAAATCATTAAATTTCCTTTAAAATTTTAAAGGGATATTACCTAAAAATAGCTAAAGAAAAGATGTAGGACAAATTTTAAGCGTTAAAACGCTTAAAATTTTAGTGATCTCCCTTGTGAAGAAAGTAAAGTCCAAGACAAAGTGCAAGGATAGAAGCCGCAAGATATGCCATCTCAAGCGGAGTTGTGAAGTTTGCGTGAAGCACCCTTTGGAAGAAATTTACGATTAAAACCATGACGATCACTTTGCCAAGCTTGTCTTTTAGCTCATCAAGTGAATGCACTTCAAGTACCTTGCTCTGCTTTGACTGTTTTAGCTGTGTGATCTCTGAGATGAAAAGCTCGTAAATTCCGAAGCTAAATATATAAAGAACAAGCGCCATCAAGTATAGATCGATCGCTCCAACGATCTCGCCAACGACTTCTGAGTGAAAATTTTCAACGTGAAAATCTGCAGCAAAGAAATATTTATAAACTTCTAAAAGTACCTTGCCGACGTCATAGCTTGCGATGATGAAAAGCACGATCGCGCCTAAAAGTCCAAAAACTACTGGAAAAAGTGTAAAGCTGTTGCTAGCAAGCAAAATTTTTTCAAATATCTTACGCAATAAAAATCCTTTTTATTTACTCTTGCATCGCGATCCACTTTTGCGCGATCCTGACAGCATTTGTAGCAGCTCCCACACGGATCTGATCGGCACTACACCAAAGGTGAAGCACATTAGGTCTGTAATTATCAACTCTGATCCTACCGACATAAGTATCATTTGTGTCGCTTGAAATAATAGGCATCGGATACTCTTTATTTGCTGGATTATCGACTACGACGACGCTTGGAGCTTTGCTTAAAATTTCTCTTGCTGCATCTGCACTTACATCTTTGTCAAAGTGGATAGTGATAGCCTCTGAGTGGCTTCTAAGCACTGGCACACGCACACAGGTAGCGCTAACTTCTATATCTTTGTGAAGAATTTTTTGCGTTTCATTGACCATCTTCATCTCTTCTTTTGTGTAGTCATTGTCCAAAAAGATGTCGATGTGAGGGATCACATTTAGTGCTAGGCGGTGCGCAAATACCTTTGGCTCGCACTCATCAAGCTTAAACTCAAAGAATTTTTGCATCTGAACGACAAGCTCTTCCATACCCTCTTTGCCAGCACCACTTGCTGCTTGGTATGTAGAAACGTCGACTCTATTGATACTAAAAGCGTCGTTTAGTGGTTTTAAAATTTGCACCATTTGGATAGTCGAGCAGTTTGGATTTGCGATAATGCCGCGGTTTTTCCACATAGCAATGTCACTTGGATTACACTCTGGCACAACAAGAGGGATATCTTTATCCATCCTAAAATGGCTGGTGTTATCGATGACTACTGCGCCACTATCAGCTGCAAATTTGGCAAATTTCTCTGAGACTGAACCGCCCGCACTAAAAAAAGCAATATCTATCTCGTGCTCGCTAAAAACCTTTTCAGTTAGCTCTTTTACTTTGTAATATTTGCCATTAAATTCGATCTCGCTACCAGCACTTTTTGCGCTAGCAAGTGGCAAAAGCTCTCCAACTGGAAAATCAACCTCTTCCATAACTCTAAAAAGCTCTTCGCCGACCGCTCCAGTAGCACCAACGACTGCTACGTTAAATTTTCTCATCTGCTCTCCTTATCTTTTTTAATTTTCGTAATTTTACTTAAATTTATGGCTATTTTTTGCTTCTGGCTTGTAAAAATAGATCATTTGGCAAAATTTCATCACCCTCGCTTAGTATCGCCGCTCTTTGCACGACTGAAATGAGCTCTCTTATGTTGCCTGGATAGTCGTAGCTCAAAAGCTCTTCTTTTGCCGCTTTTGAGAAATTTTTAGCCTCAAAGCCATACTCTTTGCAGCATTTTTCTAAAGCATCCTGCGCGATAGGTAAAATTTCGTCTTTTCGCTCGCGAAGTGGCGGTATAAAAAGTGGGATCGTGTTTAGGCGATAAAAAAGATCCTCTCTAAATCTGCCCTCTTTCATAGCAAGCTCTAAATTTGCGTTTGTAGCGCAGATGATGCGAACGTCTATCTTTTCGCTCTTTGTAGCGCCAAGTCTTGTTATCTCTCGCTCCTGCAAGGCACGAAGCAATTTTGGCTGTAAATTTATAGGCATCTCGCCGATCTCATCTAAAAATAGCGTTCCGCCATTTGCTAGCTCAAACTGCCCTTTTTTGGTAGTCGCAGCGTCAGTAAATGCACCCTTTTCAAAGCCAAAAAGCTCACTTTCTATCAAATTTTCAGGGATCGCCGCCATATTTAAAGCAACAAATGCCGCATCTTTTCTAGGTGAGTTTGCGTGGATAAATTTAGCAAAGATCTCCTTGCCAACGCCACTTTCACCACTAAGCATTATTGAAGCATCAGTCCTTGCAGCTTTTAGCGCGATATTTAGTGTCGCTTCAAGAGCTTTTGAAGTGGCTAAAAAGCCGTTATTTTCACTTTTTGTTTCTATTTTTTTTATGGTTTTTGGAGTCTTTTGCTTTAGTGTCCGCACCCTTTTTATCGCCTCGTAAAGCGTTGAGACGTCAAATGGCTTTGTTAAAAAGTCCTTCACGCCGAGCCTAACACTCTCGATCGCCTTGTTGAGTGTGGCGTTTCCAGTCATTATGATGACGTCAAATTTGCCGTTTAACTCTTTAATAAACTCAAGTCCGTCCATCTTTGGCATGTTTATGTCGGTGATGATTAGATCAGTGTCGTCGCTTAGCTTTTTTAGAGCTTCAACTGCGCTCTTGTAACTCTTGATGTTTAACTCTTCATACTCGCCAAGTGCGATCTCAAGCGACTTTCGCATATTGATGTCATCTTCTACTATGACGATATTCATTTGATCTCTTTTTTATTGAAGTGTGCCGATGATAGCGGATTTTGGCTTAAATTCCACCATAAATCTAACTGGCAAAATTTTCAAATTTGAAGCGTTTGAGATCTGCACATTTTTGACATTAAGCTCATTTTTTATCATCACTTTTTTTAAGGCAAAGCAGTCAAAAATTTCATCTTTATGTAAATTTAAAAAGCCAAGGGCTGTGGTATTTTCATCTTTAAAAGCGTCTATCTGGCAAAGAAATTTTGGTTTTGGATTTGGTGTTAAAGTCATCGCCTTTGAAAATGAAATTTCTTCAAAGGCAACTATTTGATTTTTCGTATCGACCTTCGCCCAGAAGATAAATTCTTCCAAGCAAAAGGCAAAATTTAAAAGTATCGTTAGTAAGAAAAGACTTCTCGCCACTTATCTTCGTCTATCTTAAGCTCCATATTTACCTTATAAAGCCCGTCTTTGAAATTTTCATTCACGATCCTTGCGTTTTTGACAAGACCTTGAACCTTTGAAGTGATAGATGAGTCGTTTAGCATCGCGTCTCTTACGGTGTCTTCAGCGTTAATCTTTACGCCATAAAGCTTGCCAGCAAGCTGCGAATAAGCATCCGCCATCGCCGCTCTTTTTGCAAGAGTGACTGATTGAGCGTATGAGAGCGAATTTAGCGGAGCTATGCCCTCGCCTGTGGCTCTAAAAGTGGTCTCTTTTGGAGCACTATCATATATCATCTTCTCTTTTTTCATCACCTCTCTAAGATCGTCTTTATCGACCTTTTGGATGACTACGTTGCGGTTTGATGTGCTAGTTGGCTCGCCCATAAAGCCGTTAAATGAGCAACCACCAAAAATAGCGATCATTAAAGCAAAAGATAAAATTTTAACCTTCATAAACAACCTTTTTTATGCTTTTATTTAAAATTTAATAGCAAAATTTATTCCAAAAGCCCCATATCTTCGTTTGGTGCTTCTTCCTCATCCTCGCCATCATCTGCCTTAGGGCATCTTGCGATACTTACAACATCATCGCCATCGACATTTACGACGATCACACCGCTTGTATTACGTCCTGCTTTTCGGATGGTTTGCATATCAACTCTGATCATCTTGCCGCTTGATGTCAGAGCCATTAGATCTTGCTCTTCATCAACCATCACAACGCCCACTAGATCGCCTGTTCTGCTTGTTAGTTTCATGCAGATGACGCCTTTGCCTCCGCGGTTTGTCAAGCGGTACTCATCAGCGGTTGTGCGCTTGCCGATACCTTTTTGAGATATGCTTAAAATTTCTTGATCATTGCTTTCAATTACTGCTGCACCTACGACCTCATCGCCTGGCTCTTTAAATTTGATACCAGTTACGCCGCGTGCGGTTCTTCCCATTTGGCGAACCTTGCTGATCTTAAATTTAAGGCACATACCCTTTTTAGTAACAACAAATAGCATTGTCTCATCACCTGAGTTTGCGTCCTCTTCGACATTTACATTATCTTCATCGATCTCATTTTGAAGCTCTTCAACTTCAAGCACCTCTGTCTCTACGCTTAGCTCATTTTCAGGGTCAGTCACTGGCATATCATCATATGTTTGAGCGATGAGCGCAGTTACTAGCTCGTCGTTCTCATCAAGGCTGATCGCTCTTACGCCAACTGAGCGAATGTTTTTAAACTCGCTTAAATTTGTGCGTTTTACGATGCCGTTTTTAGTAAAGAACGCTAACGATTTACTCTCGTCAAAGTCGGTCGTTGGGATGATCGCTTTGATCTTCTCATCAGGCTGCAACTGGATCAAATTTACAACTGCTTTGCCTTTTGCTGTGCGGCTTCCCTCTGGGATCTTATAGACTTTTAGCCAGTAGAGCTGTCCGCGGTCAGTCACAAACATAAGCGTATCATGGGTATTTGAAGTAAAGAAGCTCTCTATAAAGTCATCATCGTATGTCGTGACCGCTACTTTGCCCTTACCGCCACGCTTTTGCTTCTCGTACTGCTTGCTTGGCACACGCTTGATGTAACCTCGGTGGGTTATAGTTACGACCATATTTTCATTTGGTATGAGATCTTCGATATCGATATCATCGTAGTCATCAACAATCTCAGTAACTCTTGGTACTTTAAATTTATTTTTGATTTCAAGAAGCTCTTCTTTGATCAAATTTTCAAGCAATGTCTCGCTCTTTAAAATTTCATCAAGTCTTGCAATCTCAGCCATAAGCTCGGCTAGCTCGGCCTCTAGTTTTTCTCTCTCTAGGCCTGTAAGCTTGCTTAGACGCATATCAAGGATAGCGTTTGCTTGAAGCTCTGAGAGGTTAAATTTACTCATCAAGCCTTCTCTAGCAACCGCTGTATCAGCACTATTTCTAATAAGCTCTATCACCTCGTCGATGTTATCAAGTGCGATCTTTAGACCCTCTAAGATGTGGGCTCTTGCGCGCGCTTTTTCAAGCTCAAATATCGTTCTTCTAATGATGACCGTTTTTCTGTGATTTAAAAATAGCTTAAGTAGCTCAATAAGGTTAAATACCTTTGGCTCTTTGTTATTAATAGCAAGCATAATAACGCCAAAAGTGCTCTCCATCGTGGTTGATTTAAAGAGATTATTTAGCACGATATCGCTCATAGCGTCACGTTTTAACTCGATGACGACGCGGATGCCGTCTTTGTCAGACTCATCTCTAACCTCGCTGATGCCATCTATCTGCTTATCTTTTACGAGCTCAGCGATTTGCTCAATAAGCCTTGCTTTATTTGTTTGATATGGTAGCTCGTCAATTACTATGACGTCTTTATTTGGCTTTTTTTCTATGTGAGTTTTGGCTCTTAGTTTGACTCTACCACGACCTGTACGGTAGGCCTCTATTATGCCTTTTTTGCCAAAGATGATACCACCAGTTGGAAAGTCTGGGCCTTTGATAAATTCCATTATCTCTTCAAGTGTCGCTTCTTTATTTTCAAGAAGGAGTAAAAGACCATCTATTAGCTCATCAAGGCTGTGTGGTGGGATATTTGTCGCCATACCAACAGCGATACCGCTTGAGCCGTTTAATAATAAATTTGGCACACGGCTTGGAAGTACATCTGGTTCGACCTCTCTATCGTCATAGTTTGGCACAAAATCAACCGTATCTTTGTCGATATCTTTTAAAAGCTCTTCGGTAAGCATTGTCATTCTAGCTTCAGTATAACGCATCGCAGCAGCGCTGTCGCCGTCTATTGAGCCAAAGTTTCCTTGTCCGTCAACGACTGGATAACGCATAGAAAATTTCTGAGCCATACGAACAAGCGCGTCATAAACTGCCGTATCACCGTGTGGATGGTACTTACCGATGACTTCACCGACGATACGAGCTGACTTCATGTAAGCGCTTCTGCTGCCAACGCCAAGGTTATCCATAGCGTATAAAATTCTTCTGTGAACTGGCTTTAATCCATCTCTAGCGTCAGGCAAAGCACGTCCGACGATGACGCTCATGGAGTAGTCAAGATAGCTAGTTTTTATAGACTCTTCGATATCAACAGATGCGATATCTTGGGTTAATTCAAGTAGATTGTCTTTCATTTTTTTCCTTAAATTTAGCTTGGCTGATTTTAGCTTAAAATTAATAAAAACTTGCTAAATAGCAAATCAGTGACTTTGGCAATAGTGCGATAAAAATTTTAGTCTAAAATTCTTGCTATCTGCTCTTTTTTAAGAATAAAATCATAGCTAAATGCATCTATCACAACTCCAGCGTAGCTGCTCTCTTTTAGCATCGCAAGATACTCTTTTAGCCCTATCTCAATGCTCTCTTGCTCGCTATCATTTCGCCAAAGCTTCATCGCCTCTTTGCTAGTAAATGCCGGAAAATAGCTAAGCTTCTCACCCTCATCTTCAAGCAGGATAAATTTGATATTTGAGCCCTCCTCCTCATAAACGACGCCACCATCAGGCTTTGCGAGCGCTTGGTTTAAAAGCACCGGAGCAAAAAAGCTAGCTTTTTTTAAAGCCGCTATCAAATTTATCTCATTTTGCTGGCAAGGATCACTTAAAAATTTATCCATCGCTTCTTGCATTTTAGCTCCTAAAAGCCTCATCTACGGCCTGGCAGATCGTGTGAATAAAAAATATGTGCGACTCTTGTATCCTTGCGGTATCGCTTGAGCTAACGACTAAATTTAGATCACACCCCTCATTCATCGCACCACCGCCTTTACCGCTAAGCCCAAGCACTGATGCGCCCATTTTCTTGGCACTTTTTATAGCTTCAAGGACGTTTTTGCTATTGCCACTAGTTGAGATCGCCACGAGCAAGTCGCCTGACTGAGCTAAGGCCTCAAACTGGCGTGAGAAAACGTAGTCAAAGCCGTAGTCGTTGCCAATGGCTGTAAGTGCCGAAGTATCGGTGGTTAGCGCGATGCCTGGTAGTGGCTGGCGCTCGCTTTTATATCTACCAGTTAGCTCGGCTGCAAAGTGTTGAGCGTCCGCCGCAGAGCCGCCGTTGCCACATATCAGCACCTTTTTGCCATTTTTTAGCGTATCAGCCACCATCTGGCAAGCACGCTCTAGGCTATCAAGCAAATTTACATGCTCGCTAAAGGTCTTTTGGTGAGCCTCGAGCTCATTTTTTATCATTGTTTTTAGCATCTTTTATCCTTTTTATTATCCCTGTTGTGCTTTTGCCCTCGACAAAATCAATCAGCCTGACCTCTTTTACGATCTCACTGCCAACGACCTCTTTGCCCTTGTAATCAGCCCCTTTTACAAGCACGTCAGGCTTTATCTTTGTTATCAAATTTAATGGCGTATCCTCATCAAATATCACGACATAATCGACAAATCCAAGCCCGCTTAGCACGCAGGCTCTATCATCTTGCGAGTTTATAGGCCTAGCCTCACCTTTTAGCCTCTTAACTGAAGCGTCTGAATTTAGCCCAACTACCAAAAGATCGCCAAGCTCCCTTGCGCGCGCTAGGTATTTTACGTGTCCAGCGTGCAAGATATCAAAGCAGCCGTTTGTGAAAACGACCTTTTTCTTGCCCTTTTGGCTCAAAATTTCCTCTAACTCCTCAACGCTTTTAAGCTTGTGCTCGAAATTTGCTCCAAATGAGCTATTTAGCAGCTGCTCGATCTCACTAAAACTAGCTGTTGCGCTGCCTATCTTTGCCACGACGACGGCTGCTGCGAGGTTTGCTATCTTTATCGCCTCTTTTATATCAGCTCCGTTTGCTAGCATGTAGCCAAGTGTAGCAAGCACCGTATCTCCAGCGCCAGTGACGTCAAAGACCTCTTTTGCTTTAGCGGCAAAGATGTGCAGCCTATCGTCGTATAGCGCGATGCCCTCTTCTGAGATCGTGATGATCGAATAGGTCAAATTTAGCTCATCTTTTAGCTGTTTTATCGCCTTTTCAAGCTCGGCCTTATCTTTTATATTTAAATTTGTAGCCTCACTCGCCTCTTTTTTATTTGGTGTTAGAAGGGTTGCGTTTTTGTATTTTGAGTAGTCGCTACCTTTTGGATCGATAAGCACTGGGATATTTAGCCTCACGCACTCGTTTATGATCTCTTGGCAGACCTTTTCGCTAAGCACGCCTTTGCCGTAGTCACTTAGCAAGACGGCCTTAAAATTTGCAAGGTTTTCTTTGACTTTCAAGACGAGCTCATCTTCTAAATTTATCTTGACAACGCTCTCTTTATCGATCCTGACAACTTGCTGGTGCGATGCCATGATACGGCTTTTTATCGAGCTTTCGCGTCCTTTTTCGGTGAGTATGAGCTCATCTTTTACGTTTAGCTCAGCGAGCCTCTCTTTTATCTTTTTGCCGGCCTCATCATCTCCTAAGACGCTAGCCACGCTCACATTTGCGCCAAGAGAGAGTAAATTTCTCACCACGTTGCCAGCACCACCAAGCGTGTAGGTTTCGTTATTTATCTTTACTACCTGGACCGGCGCTTCTGGCGAGATACGGTCGCAGCTACCCCAGATGTAGTGATCTAGCATGAGATCGCCAACGACTAAAATTTTAACTTTTTTAGCCATTTAGCTCTTCCTTATAAATTCTCTTTATCTCTGGCAAGTAGTCTTTTATCGCCTCTTCTAAGCTCCAAGTTGCACTAAAGCCAAATGCCTCACGAGCTGGTGCTACGTCGGCCTCGGTGTGAAACTGATATGAGCCGATAAATGGGTTTTTGATGTATTCGTTGCCTAAATTTACGCCAATCTCTCGCTGCAAGATGTCAGCGATATCTTGAAAGCTCCTTGCCTTGCCAGTAGCTGCGTTATAGACACCACTTGGCGCATCAAGTGCTTTTATGTTTGCGTCAATGATATCTTTTATGTAAACAAAGTCACGTTTGATCTGGTCGCTGCCCTCAAAGAGTCTTGGGGTCTTGCCAGCTAAAATTTGCAAGCCAAACTGAAGCACCATCGAGGCAGTTTTGTTTTTGAAAAACTCGCCCTTGCCAAAGACATTAAAATACCTCAGTCCAACCACGCTCACGCCGCGCTTTGCGTAAATTTTATTGATATTATCCATGCTTAGCTTGCTAAAACCATAAACGTTATTTGGCGCTTCGCACTCACCAACGGTTTGTGGGCTCTTTGCGTTGCCATAAGTGGCACCTGAGCTAGCGTAAATCATCTTTGCCCCCAAACTCTCGCAGATATCGAGCAAATTTACAAAGGCATTTACATTTGTTTTTATTAGCTCGTCTTGCTCTTTTACGGTCGTATCTGAGATCGCTGCCTCGTGGTAGATGACGTCTGGGCGAAAGCTCTTTATCTTTTCAAGCGTGCTAGAATCGTTGATGTCGCCGGCGTAAATTTCGCCCCTAAAGCCTAGTAAATTTTTAAAATGGCCAAAGCTTTTTAGGTTGCCGTTGCTAAATGTCTCGTCGTTTCTAAATTTATCCACGACAAGCACGTGAGCGTCTTTGTAATTTTCATCAAAATAATGCGCCAAGGCTGAGCCGATAAAGCCAGCACCGCCAGTTATAACTATTTTTTTTCCATTTAAATTCATAGTGATTTTTCCTTTTTTAGCTTATTTAAAACATCTCTTACATTTTTAAAATTTATGCCATTAAGTAAGAAATTTCTGCCCACACCTGCTCTTTTGCCAGCCTCGACGTCGCTTGGCTTATCGCCTATCATGAGCGAGTTTTCAAGGTCGATGTTAAACTCATCTTTTGCATCAAGTATCATTTTTGGATTTGGCTTTCTGCAAGCGCAATCCGCCTCTGGGGCATGTGGGCAAAAGTAGACTTTGGTGATAAAAATTTGCTCTTTTTTGAAAATTTCAAGCATAAATTTATTTAGAGTATCAAACTGCTCCTGCGTATAGTAGCCTCTTCCGATACCTGATTGATTTGTCACGATAAAGAGTTTATAGCCAGCCCCAGCAAATTCTCTTAACGCATCAAAAATGCCATCGATAAATTTAAAGTCTTTTATCTCGTAAACATATCCAGCATCTTCGTTTATTACGCCGTCTCGATCCAGAAAAAGTGCTTTAATAGGCTCATTTTTATTCATTTGGTGATTATAGCCAAAATATTTTAACTAGCTTCTTGCGAATTTACCTTTTTGTACTATAATGCACAAACTTTTTTACAAAGGATGAAAAATGAAAAAATTACTAATTGTTTCTAGCGTTGCAGCTCTACTTTCAACTGCTGCCTTTGCTGCAGATGGTGCTGCTATCTACAAAAAATGCATCGCCTGTCATGGTGCAAAAGCTGAAAAAATATTTAATAATAAAGTTCCAGCTTTAACATCTCTTGATGCAGCAGCTATCGAAGAGGCACTAAAGGGTTATAAAACAGGAGCAAATAAATTTGGTCTTGGCGCTATGATGAAACCAATCGCTACTCCAATGAGTGACGAAGATGCAAAAGCAGTAGCTGAATACATCCAAACTTTAAAATAATAATTAGGGGCATTCGCCCCTCCTACATTTTAAATTTATACTAATAATCCATAAAACAATACTAGGTGGGAATTTCTCTTTTTATATTTAAAAGTTATGAAACCTATTTTTTACTAATCTTTCTTTTTACATATTAAAACAAAACTATTCTAGTCTTCAAAGCCATAAAGCAACGCTTAGAAATAGCTAAGAGCGTAAGTAAAATAGAGGCACGCAAACTCTTTACTGAAATAAGAGACGACCAAGTGCTTCGTATGGCTTACTACTGGGTATCTCAAGGGGCTTATGATAACTGCAAAGACCTACCCTTAAACAAGTGCCCTATAACTCATCTAAACCACGATACAGCAAATCGTATGTGGTGGGCTGTAAAAAACCATCTAGGATATAAGGGAGAAAACAACACTCACGGACTATACGTATTACGCCATACAGTGGCTTCTAGGTTAGTGAGTTTGAAGGGATTTAATGCTCATAAACTGATGGCTTTTATGGGTCATGCAGATATTAAAAGTAGTTTACACTACGTTCATCTCAATGTTGATGATATACGTGATGGTGTGGGGGTTGGTGCTTAGTAAAAAGATGGTAAAAGTAATGGGCATTTGGTTGCGGAGGACGGATTTGAACCGCCGACCTTCGGGTTATGAGCCCGACGAGCTACCACTGCTCTACTCCGCGATAAGTATTATTTTGGATTTAAAAAGTGGATGGGGTAAGAGGATTCGAACCTCTGAATGACTGGACCAAAACCAGTTGCCTTACCGCTTGGCGATACCCCAATGTTTTTAAGAGTTGTAATTATATAGATTTTAATGTACTTTGTCAAGACTTTTTAGAATTTTAATAAAAATTAAAATTCTAAAATTAAAATAATTTATGACTTTAGCTATAAAATTTCTCTTTGGCCTTTTGCATTCACTGGACTTAAAACACCCATTTTTTCCATTTGCTCTATTATGTTTGCAGCTTTGTTGTAACCTATTTTTAAACGTCTTTGCAGATAACTTATCGACGTTTTTTGCTCACTTAAAATGATCTCTTTGGCCTCTTCGTAAAGCTCGTCAAGCTCATCTTCTCCTAGAGTACCAGCGGCCACACTTCCGCTTGTGCCTTCTTCTATTAAAAATTTCTCATCATAAACTACATCTTGTTGCTCTTTTAAGAAATTTACAACCGTTTCTATCTCTTTTTCGCTAGCAAATGGTGCGTGAAGTCTTATCACACCAGGACTTCCAGGAGGCGTAAACAGCATATCTCCGCGCCCAAGCAAGCTCTCAGCCCCCATTTGATCAAGGATGACCTTGCTATCGATTCTCTGCCCTACCCTATAGCTTATCCTGCTTGGTAAATTTGCCTTTATAAGGCCAGTCACGACATCGACACTTGGGCGCTGGGTTGCCACTATCAAGTGTATGCCACTAGCCCTTGCCATCTGCGCTAGGCGGCCGATATAAAGCTCCACATCCTTGCCACTAGTCATCATAAGATCGGCTAGCTCATCGATAATCACAACGATGTATGGGAACTGCTCGCCGCCTTCCTCTTTCATCTTTTCATTGTAGCTCTCTATATTTTTCGTACGAGTTTGGCTCATTATCTTATATCTTCGCTCCATCTCAGCGACCATATTGGCAAGTGCAATGATCGCCTTTTTGGCCTCTGTGATAACCGGAGTCAAAAGGTGTGGGATGTCGTTATATATGCTAAATTCAAGCATTTTTGGATCGATCATCATTAGGCGCAAAGTTTGCGGGCTATTTCTATAAAGCAAGCTTAAAAGCATCGCATTTATACCCACACTTTTGCCAGATCCTGTAGTTCCAGCGATTAGCAAATGAGGTAGTTTTTTAAGGTCGGTCACAAAAGGGGCACCAACGATATCCTTACCAAGAGCCATGGTTAGCGGACTGCTCGCATTTTTAAAGACTTCGCTCTCTAAAATTTCTTTTAGATATATAGTTTCTAAATTTTGATTTGGTACCTCGATGCCTACCACATCTTTACCAGGGATCGGCGCTTGGATACGGATCGTTTGAGCCTTTAGTGCCATCGCTAGGTCATCTTGCAAAGTAAGGATTTTACTTACCTTGATATGTGGGGCTGGACGAAACTCAAATGTCGTGACGATAGGCCCAGTATAAGTTCTAACCACATCTCCGTCTATTTTAAACTTACGGAGCTTATCAAGCAAATTAGAAATTTGTTGATCGATTTCCGTTTCATTGACACTATGCGAGCGTTTTGGCGGATCGTTTAAAAATTTAAGCGGTGGCAAGACAAAATTCTTTGGCTTTTCCACATTTCCTCGCTCTATTTGATCAAGCAACTTCTTGTTCTCAGCCACTTCGTTTAAAATTTCAACTCCGTTTATAGTTGAGGCTCTGCTCTCTTTTTCTGGCTCAGACTCTAGCTCTTCATCTAAATTCTGTTCATCATCATTTAGCACCTGAGCTTCTATAAGCTCTTCTTCTTTTATATCATTATTCTTTTGTCTTTTGCGTTCGATTTTTGGAAGTTGTTTTTGTTTTAACTCTTTTAAATTTCTCTCTTCATGGACTTTTATCTCTTTATCTACAAAAGCCTTTCTTAAAACAATGATAAAATTTTCCCTAAAAGCAAGCCCAAGTGAGATAATAAACATCATAAGTATAGCAACAGCAGTGCCGATAGAGCCGATCACCTCTTTTAAAGCACTAACTATAAAATTCCCAATTATACCGCCATTTATGCTCGAAGCACTCAAGGCTTGAAACATCAAAAAAGCTACAAAAAAGAGGAAAATTCCTACTAAAAACTGAGCAAAATCAAAGTCAAATTTCTTAAAATTTTTATAGACAAAATAGCCCAAAATGATCAATAAAAATGGATAAACATACGCGATAAGTCCAAAATATTTGATATTTAAGATACCAAGGCTTTGTCCAAGCGAGCCAACAAAATCAGCAGTTGGAGCAGCTGTAGCGATACCAAAATATATAAAAATGCAAACAAAAATTGTAAATAAGATATGTCGTAAAATTTTAGATCCTTTATAAAAAAGGCTTATTATAGCACGCTTGAGTTTAATTTTAAAAAATCAGCAAGCTAGGCGGCCTGCTGATTTAAATTTTAATTTAAATAATTTAGCAAGCTTAGTTGATTTATCTTTGCACTTGCTTGTAGGGTTGCTTGATAAGATAGTGAAAGCTGCGTAAATTTCAGATATGACTCCGCATAGTCTGCGTCAATTACATCATTTTTAACAGTTTGCACATTCACTTTCATTACTTCGGCTCGCTCTTTTGTAGCTGTTAAAAGCCTTGATTGAGAGCCGATCTTTGTAAGCTCTTTATTTGCATGATCTATTAAATGATCAAGCCTTTGTAATGCGCCTTGCATGCCAGTATTTCGTGGGTCATTACTATTTGCATCAGCTCTATAATATCCCTTTCTAACAGCTTCGATCATATTATCAAGGTCTTGAAAAACGCTCGTACTTGGCTCATCAATAGTTAAAGCATTATTTTCATTAAAGCTAAAGACAGAACCCTTTCCTTGAGGGTGGCCAGCATTACCAGCCGTATCTCTACCAGTGCTATCGCCATCAAATTTATCGCTATTTTTTGCATCATGCATAGTTACTTCTATGTTTGTTACTGATTTTGTCTTATCGGTTAAAACCATTCTGCCTTTATCATCTAAAGTTGTCTCTACCGCGCCCTTTGTTTTTGATAAAGCCTCTTTATAGGCATTATAGTTTTGATCTCTTTTTACTTTTTCTATATCTGTATCAAAATTTGCGTTTTCTGCATGTGGAGGGTTTGGAATATTATCGCTTGCTGCCATAGCAACGATATCCATGAGCTGCCTATAAGTAAAATCACTAGCATAAGTTCTATAACTTCCAAACTCATCTGAGTTATAGACTGTTAAAGTCCTAGGTGCAGAAGGCGTACCACCTGGTGGTGTAGATGTTATTTCAAATTGCACTGGAGTATTTGTGCCTCCCGCTGTACCCATTTTTACCTTTATGTCATATTTTGTGCCAGTGATTGACTTTACTTGTAAATTTATCTCTTGGTTGTCGATATTAAAAAGCTCTCTCTTTCTAGCATCGACATCTTTTGGATATAAATTTCTATCGTAACTCTCTTTTGTACCAGAGACTTCACTTAGCTTTGTCTGATCTGTTGCATATTCGCCCGTTCTTCTAGCTACTTGAGGTAAATTTGCGATTAGCTCATTATCTTTTCTTTCAAATCTAACCTTATCATAGTCAAATGCATTTGTCGCATTTCCATCTTTATCGGTATATTTGCTCTTTACAAATTCAGTGATATGAACTGTTTTTGGAACATTATTTGCCATTGTTTCAAGATCTTCAAGAGAATTTACCGCATCAAGCGCGTTATTTTGAGCGATTGCGCCGCGATTTGGTGCTACTGATGTGGCTGCAACCATATGAAAGTCAATAGTTTGATTACCTTTAGTAAGATCTTTTATATTAAATTGTCCATCGTTGTTTATGCTTACATCAACAACCTTTGTTGTTTTTGTATTACCAAATTCCATGCCGATTTTTTCCATAAGCCCAGCCATTGTTGTATTTGCACTCATCTTAAATTTACTAGTAAATGTCGTACCATCTGGCTTTTTGCCTTGCATGAAAAAATACGTGTCTGGAAAATTTACATTTGAATTATCTAAAAAATCATAATCCGGATTTATTGTGCCATTGTAAGAGCCATCACTTCTAACCACTGAATCACTAGCGTAATTTAGCCCAATCATATTTTTTATCTTGCTGTTATCGTTTAGAAATTTTGGCGCATAAGAGATATCGGTTCTAGTTTGATCAGCTAAACGAACATTTGTAGTCAAAATTTTACTGTAATCGCCATCTTTTCCTAAAAATAGATCATATCCTGGGATATTGTAAGGAAGCTCAACCTGAGCGCCAGCTGATGTTTTCATATAATCACGGTTGCCTTGATATTTTCCTGCACCATCTATTGGCTTTGTATCAACAGCGCTTCCAGAAAACAAAAACTGCCCATTAACCGAAGTGTTTGCAATATTCACAAGGTGATTTTTTATGCCTTGAAGGTCATTTGCCAAAGCCTCTAGCGATGTCTTACTATGCACACTGCTAGCTGCTTGGACTACTTTTGTCTTAAAATTTTCAAGCTGTTTTTCAAACTCTTGCAATGCATTATCTGTATTTTTTGAGAAATTTACAGATTTACCAGTAGCATCAACTACTTGAGTGAGAGTAGTCGCTTCATAATCAAGCCTCATTGCATCATTATAAGTCGCAGCACCATCGTATGGATCTTGAATTTTCAAACCATTTGAGAGCTGCTTGTAGCTTTTATTTACACCAGTCATATTTTTTTGGTAGTCATGCAAAGTCTGACTAAAACGTAGTTGGTTTGTTATTCTCATAATTTTTTCCTAAATTTTTATTCACTCTAAGCAAAAATGATTCCGCTTGTTTTTATATCGGTAAAAATTTGATTTTTTTTAGCACAAAAAGTTTATTGTATAATCCAACAAAAATTTATATATAAAATAGGTAAGAAAAATGGCATTAAAAATTCTCTTTTCTCCAAGCGAAAGTAAAATTTCTCTAAATACGAATAATAAATTTAATGGTAAGGATTTGATATTTCCCAAGCTTTTTGACAAAAGAGTTGAGATTTTAAACAAATACGATGAATTTTTAAAAAACGCAAATTTAGACGAGATAAAAAAGCTTTTTGGACTAAAAGAGCTTGAAGAGAGTAAACAGCTGCGAGAAAGCCTATCTCAAAAAGGCAGCATAAAAGCTATCTTAAGATATGATGGAGTAGCTTATAAACATCTAAACTATCGTGGTTTAGACAATGAGGCGCAAAAATATATAGATAATAATGTTTTAATATTTTCAAATTTATTTGGGCCTATCTTGGCAAAAGATGAGATACCAGAATACAAACTAAAACAAGGTGAAAAGCTAGATGGCTTTGAAATTTCAAAATTTTATGAAAAAAATTTTAGTAAAGCGGTTGATGAGTTTTTAAAAGATGACGATATTTTGGATCTCAGAGCTAAATTTTACGAAAAATTTTACACCATAAAAAAAGAATACATAACTTTTTGTTTTGTAAAAAATAAAAAAATAGTGAGTCATCACGCAAAAGCGTATAGAGGCGAAGTCTTGCGCCAGATAGCAAATAAACTTATAAAAAATAAAGATGAACTAATGAGCTTAAATTTTAAAAATTTAAAGCTTATTGATATGAAGTTTGGTCTAAAGACCGAGCTTATGTTTGAAATTTGCGAGTAAATTTTTAAAAAAATTGCATTTTTTGTTAAAAAAACGTAAAAAAGAGCTAAATTTAGGGAAAAAGTATTGTATTTTTTTTTAAAAGAGTGTAATATAGCCACATAACTTCTTAAAAGGATGGTTCATGAAAAAAGCTGAATTTATTCAAGCTGTTGCCGATAAGGCTGGTCTTTCAAAAAAAGATACTCTAAAAGTTGTTGATGCTACTTTGGAGACAATCCAAGCAGTTCTTGAAAAAGGCGATACAATTAGCTTTATAGGCTTTGGTACTTTCGGTACTGCTGACAGAGCTGCAAGAAAAGCTAGAGTTCCTGGAACTAAAAAAGTTATCGATGTTCCTGCTAGCAAAGCAGTTAAATTCAAAGTTGGCAAAAAACTTAAAGAAGCAGTTGCTGCTGGTGCTGCTAAAAAAGGTAAAAAGAAATAATTTTCTTTTTCGGGGAGCAACTCTCCCCTTTTTCCTCTCATACAAAAATTAATTTTCAATCTTAACTTTAGCCCGAGTGGTGAAATTGGTAGACGCGCCAGACTCAAAATCTGGTAAGGGCAACCTTGTGTCGGTTCGAGTCCGACCTCGGGCACCATTATACAATATCTTAAAAATCCAAAGACATACAAAAATATATAAAAGAACCTATAAAAAGGGATTTTATGTATATTTTAAAACATATAAAGATATACAACGATATATATAAAAATCCTTGCAAGTAATTATTTTTTACGGAATAATAACGGAGTAAGAGAAAAACATCAAAAGGAACTCCGTAAAAAATGCCAAAACCACTAAGCGATATGGAGATAAGAGCGCTAAAGCCAAAAGATAAAAATTTATAAAAAGTGTGATGGTAAAGGGCTATATATTTTTGTTAATCCAGACGGCCGTAAATATTTTGCTCTCGAATACAAAAGCCCGGCCGATAATAAAATCAAAAGGCTAAATTTAGGAGACCCCTCCCGAGTTTAGTTTGGCCATGGTAAGCAAGGAGAGATTTAAGCTAGAGCAAAAGGTAAGAGACAGCATCGACGTCAAACGTGAGAGCTAGATAAACGAGTAGGCTAATTTTAAAAAGCTCGCGCAAAGATAGCTTGAAATAAAAGCCGCTAGCGTAGAGCCAAATACCCTATATAGATATAAAAGGCTGCTTGAGATGATGAAGCGGTCTATTCGCTTTTAAATCAAATTTGGCAATCAGCCTACTATATCGCGCCGCATTCGTGCTCCTTAACCTCTCCGAACTCTTTTCAAGAACTTAACAGAGTTTTGAAGCTTCATTTTTCGCCCTTTTTAATATAATTGCCTAATTGATATTTGAATTATATTAAATTTTTCTAAGTATTAGAGAAAGGGATAAAAACGGATGCTTTTGATGAGCAAATGCAAGAATTATATCATTATTACGGCACTGCAAACGATAATCAGCCATCTAAGAAACTTGCGTTAAGTAGCAATTCGGCAATAGCAGCTTGGGGAAAAGATAGAAAAATACCAACAAAATACTTATTAAAAATTAGTATAAAAAAACAGTAGTCAATAAAATTTGGACCATGCCGATCTCTATTTCATCCGCAAAACAACCTCCGTTAAGGTAAGCACTGGAGGCAGCAACAATCTAGAGGGCGTGAGGAGCTACCAAACGGGCGAGCTGATGCAGATATTGCCAAGGCCTTCTTTAAAGTCTCACCGGGTAAGAACCTAGGCAGCATGGAGGTGGACGGCGAGAGCATGACGCCGATACTAAGAAGCGGGGATTGGGTTATTTTCTGCGAAGACGGGAGGGTTAGCGGTAACGGGCTTTACGTGGTAAATTTTAGCGATCGGCTCATGGTAAAGATCCTGCAACTCACGCTGCGCGACATACTTAAAATCGTTTCGGTTAATCCGAATTTTAAAGCTACGAGATCAATCTAAACGAGACCCAGGAGCATTTTAAAATCGTGGGTAAAGTGGCAAAGAGTATAGTTTAAATTTTATGACATAAACGCGAAAAGCGGTTATATTATGATATAATTTCATAAAATTATATATAGGGATTAAAAATGATAGCTAGTTTTGAAGTTTGCGGATATGCATCCATATCTCAAAACATTAAGATAAACTTCACTGCAAAACAAAATCAAAGACTAAAAAACACAAAATACGAAAGTAATTACTTTTCGGATACTAGATTAGCTAAAAGCGCGGTTTTATTCGGCAAGAATGCTACAGGCAAAACGAATATATTAAAAGCCTTAGAAAGCATACTTCGCATAATAGAAAACGGATTAAACATAGAAAAAGAATCTCAGTTTATAAATTCCGACATAGGTTATACCGAATACAAGATAACTATTACGGACAATAAAAAAGACAGTTACGTGTATGAGATTAAGTTTGATAAAGAGCGGATAATAAGCGAAAATTTAACAAAAAACGAAGTTTTGATTTATCGATTCAATAAGGACAGTTTAACATTTCCGATAGCTACCGAATATGAAAAGATACTATCCGTCGTTTCGCGAGATACCGTCTTAAACAAAATAAAAGACAACAACGTCAAAGAGCTACGCGGTTTTCAGGGTGCAGTAAAGGTATATGGATATAATAAAAATATAAACACGTTCGATATTATAGCTAGTCAAGATAGGGTGATTCCTTTTGATCTATTTGAGAAAGATTTTTTTACAGAACATAAAGATACCGTATTAAATATATTAGAGATCGTAGACGATAGCATTACTGATTTTGATTTTATAGATATAAAAGACGATAGATTTTCTTTGATTTTAAAAAGAGATCATAAAAGCTTCGCGTTTGAAAAAGAGAGCTCGGGCGTAAAAAAAATAATAGAGCTTATGATGGGGCTGGTATATGCGATAGATAGCGTAGACTCCGTGCCAGAGTCGGTTATGATAATAGACGAGCTAGATAGCTCTATTAGCACCATCTCTCTAATTAGGCTATTAAACGGGGTAATTAACTCATCGTCAAATACTAAAGGACAATTTATATTAAGCTCTCATAATCCGCTAATCTTTGATACCGATATGCTTGCTCCGTCTCAAATTTACATAGTAGGCAAAGAAAATACCGCCACAACGTTAAAAGCGTTAAGCGAATTTGAGCTAAGAAATGATAAGAAAAAAGCATACATGGACTATTTAAGAGGCGATTATGAATAAACGAAAGATAGTTATAAAATTCATCGTCGAAGGTCAAACGGAGGAGTATTATTTAAAACATTTTAGAAGCGAGCACTTAGGCGACGAGTTCGTTTTTAACATAACAAACGTTAAAAATGGAAACTATAAGAGTTTTATAAAAATAATAGAGCAATATAGGGGAACTCCTATTCCTATTTTTGTAGTAGCCGATTTAGACAGAGCCACCGACGATAAAACAGAGTTGGGGCATTTAAAAAAGCTATGCACTAGCCTTAGCTATGTAAATAAATATAGTAATATATTTTTAACATATAAAGATTTTGAGACATTTTTATCGGCTCATTTTAAAAATAACGCCAATGTATGTAGTGTTTTGGGCGTCAATAGATGCAATATAAAAAATAATCAAAATATATACGAATCCATAAAAAACAAAGGCGGCTCATATGAAAATACGACCACAAATTTAAGTAAAAACAATATTTGCTACCATAAATCAAATTTTATATTTCCAAAAGAACTAAATACTGCTAAAATTGCTGCTAAACAATCGTCTTTAATATGTTTAAAAGAATATTGCGAATTCATAAAAAAACATAGATAATTACCGTAAATATTATTAAACACACTAATCCCCAAAACTATACCCGTTATCGCTCACGGCCTGCGCTACGGCTTGCGGGGTGGCTTGCGAGCCGTATAAATTTATGTCTATTTTTTTATTATCGGTGATTTGATTTTGGCTTATTTGCGATCTCATCTCGCGGCGATCTTGCGCGACTTGATCCACGGATCCGGCCGTAGTTTGTTCGCCGATCGCGCCGAAGACGTTTTTTTCGCCTACGCTTAAGCCCGTTTTTCCGCTTATCCATTTTCCCAGCTTAGAGTCGGCCATGAAATTAAATATATCTTTTATCATGCCTATTATCCACTGAAGCGGCTTAGTTACGAAATCTATAACCGCCGCAAAGACCTTTCCTACCGTCCGACCGGCATCGGCAAAACCCGCCAAGCTCTCCTTGGTGGCTTCGCTTTGGGAGAAGAACGAGCTAAAACAATCGACCATTTATGCTTACATATTAATCCGACCTCGGGCACCATTATACGCCTAAATACTTTCTAAATTTATCCGATATTATCTGCAACATCTTTAAAAAGGATTTTGGATGAATATTGCATCGTTAAAACATAACTTTATAAATTTAAAAGATTTAAAAAATCCTACAGATATGCTCCATGCCTTTAAGGATAAACAAGGTTTGGAGATAAATAACGAACAAATTTCAAGTCTAAAAGAAAGTATAAAAACAGGCAAAGTTATAAATGTCACTGATGCTGAGATAAAAGAGCAAAATAGACATAAAATCCTACAAAAAGTAGAAGAAATTTTAAATAACTACCCAAAAAATCTCATCTACAGTAACAATAAAATCCACTCTGATGAACTTTCTAGAGGCTATCATTTTAGTGAAAATTCCTACTTTAAAAATATAAAAGCTTCAGATAGCAGCAGCATGCTATCTACACTAAAAAGTGGCTACCTAGAAAATACAAAATTTAAAAATTTAAACGATTACGCCTATTCAAACACTCTAAAAACAAAATATGGAGAAGTAGAAGTATTTTTAGATATTTACGGCGATAACGATAAACTTGGCACTACAAAATTGGAAAACAATAGCTATCTTTTTAGCTTTGATGGCAACAATGACGGCGTGCTAGATCAAAAAGATATACTCTTTGATAAGCTAAAAGTAAGAGGTTATGACAAAGACGGAAATGAAAAAATAGCAAGTTTAAGCGATGTAATGCCAAGGGTTGATCTTAGGCAGTTTATCAGCACAAATGTCATAAATCACAACCAAATAAAAAGAGAAGAGCTAAATCGTAAAGCAACGATCACAAATAATCCCGATCTTTACGTAGATACAAAAAATATTGATTATAGGCACTCTTACTACGCCTCAGATCCAAATACTTTGTTCGCTGCAGAAAACAGATATGAAAAGATAGAGAAAAATGATATAAATAATTTCTTTAAAAAATATGCCCAAAATGACGGCTGGGTCGATCTAAGACACAATAACATCTTTGGCAAAGATAGCTCTTTTAAAAATTTTGCCTATCTTAAAGTGGGTTTTGATGATACTGCAAGATTAAGTGAATTTAATCCGATCATTGAGTCAAGCAAAGATTACAAAAAAGATGAAAATTTCTCATATACAAAATTTCAAAAAGATAGTTTTATGAAATTTTACAAAGATTATAACGCTGAGTTTGACGCATATAATAAAATGATAGAAAATCTTGGCAATAATTTAAAGAAATTTGAAGAAAATGCAGACGCTTATATATCAAAGCTTGAGAAGACAAAATCAGCCAAAATGATCGCGATGGAAAATGAATTTAAGCAAGCAACTGGACTTGAGTTTAGTGTCTCAAATTTAAAAAAAGTAAAAAAGGCTTTTATAACAAATGAAGCCACAGCTGCCGCATCTTTGCAAGATAGCGATAGCGTCATAGCTATGAAGCTAAACAAAGATGGCACCATAAGGCTAAAATTTGATAGTGGTAGAGAGATAGACGTAAAAGAGCTTTATAACGATACTGGCAAGCTAAATACATCAAGCGAGCTAAAAACTAGCATAAATTTAGAGGCAAAAGAGATGAATAATGTGCAGCTAAATAGCTTGGATTTTAAAGATATTGGCTTCATGCAAGGTGATAAAATCGTAAGCCTAAAAGATGCTGGAGCGATCGCTATTGCCAATCTATCTAATAAATTTGAGAGTAAATTTTTAATCAGTCTAAATAATGGCAAAAGCATATCTACAAGAGAAATTTATAATATCAGCTATCTTGAGAATGATTTAAAGAGTAAAGAAAAGATAGATGAGAGAGATAAATTTTATAAAAAGGTTGATATTAAGGCATAAATTTTGAGAGCAAATTTTAAAAAAGGTTTATTGTAATTTAATCTTATGGGTCCTATAATCAATTTTCCGTAAAAATTTAGATTTATAAAGAGAATGCTATGAACTTCACTCCACTTTTTGCAATTTTTTTCATAATCGCAACTGGTTTTTTTGCTAAAAAAGTCGGCATTGTTGAGCAAAAGCACTCGATCCCTTTTGTGGATTTTGTCCTTTGTTTTGCAATGCCTGCGCTAATATTTGACAAAATTTATCACGTAAACGTCGATGTTTCGCTTATAAATACAATTTTAATTGGCTTTGGCTCAACAGCTATCAGTGCTGTCATGGCATTGGTGCTTGGCAAGATCTTTAAATTTACTAAAGTAACAACTGTTAGTATGGTCATGTTAAGCCTTTTTGGTAATACCCTATTTGTCGGTATGCCTGTCATTCAAGGCTTCTTTGGCGATGCGATGGTAAATGAAGTCATCTTTTACGATCAAATAGCCACTGGTATCCCACTTTCGATCCTTGGGCCACTTATCCTCTCTTTTGCTGCACCAGAGAAGGTTTCACTATTTCAAAATACGATGAAAATTTTAAAATTTCCACCATTTATCGCGCTTATTATGGCTCTTATCTTAAAAGAAGTCCCTTTGCCTGAGTTTATCTTTGCTCCACTTAGGATGTTTGAAGGTAGCGTTACTCCGGTGGCACTTTTTGCGATTGGTGTTGGTCTTAACTTTAGCAGTATCACAAGCACATACAAAGGTGTTAGCGTCGTGCTTTTATGTAAGATGATCTTGCCAGCTATCGTATTTTTCATCATATTAAAATTTTCAGGTATCCAGATGAACAAAACTTGGGTCGTTGGTCTCTTTCAATGTGCAATGCCAACATCAGCCCTTGCAAGTGCGATGGTCATAAAAGCTGGGCTTGATAGCTCGCTAGCCATCTCATCAGTGGCCATAGGCGTGCTTTTTTCATTTATCACGCTTCCAGTTATATATTTTGTATTTGCGTAAATTCACACTCACTTAACACTAAAGAGATAGTATTTCATCATATTTCATTTAAAGGAGACGTTATGAAGAAATTACTACTAGTTGCACTTGGTGCTATGTTTATGCTTGGTGGTCTTGCAAATGCTACTGAAATGATGAAAAAAGATGACATGGGCAAAGACGAGATGATGAAGAAAGAGCAGATGATGAAAGATGACATGGGCAAAAAACCCATGATAAAAAAAGATGAAATGAAAAAAGATGACATGGGCATGAAAGACGAAATGAAAAAAGACGACATGGGTATGAAAAAAGACGAAATGAAAAAAGGCATGTAAAGGTGCTTAATGGTTAGAATTTTGCTCGTTGAAGATGATGAAATTTTACTTGATCTCATCAGTGAGTATCTAAGCGAAAATGGCTATGATGTCACCACTTCAGATAACGCCAAAGAGGCGCTTGATCTTGCATATGAGCAAAATTTCGACCTGCTTATACTTGACGTCAAACTCCCACAAGGGGACGGCTTTTCACTTCTTTCTTCCTTAAGAGAGCTAGGTGTTAGTGCACCTAGCATCTTTACCACGTCACTAAACACCATCGACGATCTTGAAAAAGGCTACAAAAGTGGCTGCGACGACTATCTAAAAAAGCCATTTGAGCTAAAAGAGCTACTCATACGTATACAAGCGCTTCTAAAGAGAAATTTCTCACATCACAGTGGCGATGCGATCAAAATTTCAAGCGAATTTAGCTTTCATCCACAGAGTAAGACACTAAGCAAAGATGGCAAAAATGTAAATATCTCTAGTAAAGAGAGTGACCTACTCGCGCTATTTTTGCAAAACAAAGGCAAAATTTTAACCAAAGATGAAATTTTTAATAAAATTTGGAAATTTGACGAGGAGCCAAGCGAGCTTAGCCTTCGTGTCTATATCAAAAATTTACGCCAAATTTTAGGCAAAGATGCCATATTAAACAGGCGTGGGGACGGCTATGTATATGTCTGAAAAGACACAAATTTTATTTAAAATTTTATCCCTTTATCTTGTTAGCACTGTGCTATTTTTAGGATATTTTTTCATACATGACTATAAAAACAAAAAAGAAACGCTCATTTTAAACGAGGTGAAGTCTTTAAAAGAGATAAAAATGGGCATTTACATGAAAGCTAGAATGAATGGACTTGACTCAATTTCAAGTCTAACAAAAGAAAAAGGCGTGCATGCTTGCATCGTGCTAAAAAATGGTGAGAAAATTTATAAAGACTTTGACTGTCAAAAGATAGACAAAAGCAAAAATGTAAATTTGATCGGCGGCAAGGTCGCGATATTTGAAAAGATCCAGTACATGGACGACAACACCACAGATGAGCTCTCACACGCAGATATTTTTATAGTTGGTAAAGATATCAAGGCTGAAATTTTATCTTTACAAATTTCAACCACGCTAAAGGCGCTCTTTTTCTTTTTTGCTCTGCTCTTTGTCGCCTTTTACCTAGCAAAACTAAGCCTAAGACCGCTTTATGAAAAGATAGATACGCTAAACCGCTTTATAAAAGACTCAACACACGAGATAAACACGCCTCTAAGCGTCATCTCCATGAGCATAGAAACGGCCGATCTTGAAAACCTAAATGAGCGAAATTTAAAGCGTTTTAATAATATCAGCCTTGCCGCAAAGAGCCTAAATAACATTTATGACGCGCTCGTTCATCTAAGCTTTAACCTAGACAAGCCTGGCAAAAAAGAGCTCATAGACCTAAATTTACTAACTACGCAAAGACTAAACTATTTCTCGCCATTTTTTGCCAAACGTGGCCTTAAGATAGACGTCAGCCTAAAGCCAAGCTTTATAAATGCAGATCTTGGGGATGTGAGCAAAATTTTAGACAACCTTCTTAGCAACGCCTCCAAATATGCAGCGCCAAATTCAAAAGTACGCATCACTTTAGAGCCAAATTTCTTTAGCATAAGCAATCTTGGGCACGGTATCAGCAAAGAGGATCAGATAAAAATTTTTGATCGCTACACGAGATTTAACGACGATCAAGGCGGCTTTGGCATAGGGCTAAATTTAGTTAAAGAGTGTTGCAAGAAAAATGATATCGTCGTAAAATGCCAAAGCAAACCTGATGGCGAGACTACGTTTTCTCTCTCTTGGCAGAGTTAAATTTTAAAATAATCCTACTCTAAACAATAAAATTTATTAAAAAAGAGAATTTATGTCCAAAATTTATTTTTGATAAATTTTATTAATATTATAATCCTTTTACAAAATCTTAATCAAGGAGAAAAGTATGAAACTACTAGAAAAATATGGGCTTTTCATAAATGGTGAGTGGCGTGATGCAAAAGACGGCGCTACACTTGATGCAAAAAATCCAGCAAACGGCGAGCACCTTGCAAAGATCGCTGATGCTACCGAAGAAGATGTAAATGACGCAGTTCGTGCTGCACGTGAGGCTTTTAAGAAATTTAAACATACCACAGTTAGCGAGCGTGCAAAGCTACTAAACAAGATCGCTGATATCATCGATGAGCACAAAGAGCACTTGGCAAAAGTCGAGAGCATGGATAATGGCAAGCCGATCCGCGAGACGCTAAATGTCGATATCCCTTTTGCGGCAGAGCATTTTAGGTACTTTGCTGGCGTTATCATGGGCGAAGAAGGCAGCGCAAACGTCCTTGACGAGAAACAACTCTCTATCGTTTTGCGTGAGCCAATAGGTGTTGTGGGTCAGATCGTACCTTGGAATTTTCCATTTTTAATGGCAGCTTGGAAGCTAGCTCCGGTTATCGCAGCGGGCGATGCGAGCGTGTTTAAGCCTTCAAGCGAGACAAGTCTAAGCGTGCTTGAGCTATTTAGACTGATAGATAAAATTTTGCCAAAAGGTTTAATAAACATCATAACCGGCAGAGGTAGCAAGAGTGGCGAGTGGATCAAAAACCACCCAGGCCTTGACAAACTAGCATTTACTGGCTCAACCGAGATCGGCCGCGACATCGCCATAGCAGCAGCCAGACGCATCATACCAGCCACACTTGAGCTTGGCGGTAAGAGCGCAAATATCTTCTTTAGCGACGCAAATTTAGACAAGGCACTTGATGGTCTTCAGCTTGGAATTTTATTTAACCAAGGTCAAGTTTGCTGCGCAGGATCTAGAATTTTCGTAGAAGAGAGCTTTTATGACAAATTTATAGAGGCTGCGGTTAAGAAATTTAGCACTATAAAAGTTGGCGATCCGCTAGATCCTAGCACTCAAATGGGCTCTCAGATCAATAAAAAACAAGCTGAGCAAATTCTAAACTACGTCGATATCGGCAAAAAAGAAGGTGCAAAAGTAGCAGTCGGCGGCAAAGCCTACACTAAAAATGGTTGCGACAAGGGCGCATTTGTCGAGCCAACACTGCTAGTTGATGTGACAAATGATATGAGAGTGGCACAGGAAGAAATTTTTGGTCCAGTTGGCGTTGTCATTAAATTTAAAGATGAAGCCGAACTTATCAAAATGGTAAATGATAGCGAATACGGCCTAGGTGGCGGAATTTTCACGCAAGACATCACAAAAGCACTTCGCGTGGCAAGGTCTATGGAGACTGGCAGAGTCTGGATCAACACCTATAACCAAATCCCAGCAGGTAGCCCATTTGGCGGTTATAAAAACTCAGGTATCGGCCGCGAAACTCACAAGATCATCCTTGAGCACTACACTCAGATGAAAAACATTATGATTGACCTAACCGGTAAGGTTAGCGGCTTTTACGCACAATGATTTTAGGGAGCTTAGACTCCCTTCTACTTTAAATTCTTTAAATTTTAAATATCTTTTACTAGGTTTTAACTTTATATATCGCTAGCATTACGCCAATATAGTACAGCTATACAAAAGTGTTTTCTTAACACTACATTTTTAAGCTTAATAGACTAAAATTTGGCACAAAGGAGAAAAATTGAGCGAGCAAATTTATATCATAGGCGATGTTCACGGCTGTTTTAACACACTTTTAGAGCTTATCAAGCAGTTTCCAGACAAAGAAAAATCACAAATTTGCTTTGTCGGAGATGTGATAGATCGGGGGCTTTTTAGTTGCGATGTAGTCGAGCTTATCATACAAAATAACTATAAAATGGTAATGGGAAATCATGAGCGCAGGCTGCTAAGTAATAAACTTGAATTTCTAAACAACAAAGTGCCATTTGACAGGAGCTGGTTCTTTGGAAACGGCGGAGAAGAGACATATAGATCATACCTTGGACAAAGTGTGAAGTTTAAGCAAAGGCATGTGGATTTTTTAGAAACAAGGCCAGTTTATCTGGAGTTTAAAGAGTGTAAAAACCAAAATGGCGAGCATTTGGTCGTTTCGCACTCGGCTGTTGGCAAATTTTGGACTTTAAGAGATGATGATAGCTCAAGAGATGAGTTTAGAAGGCATGTACTATCAGGCAGAGGCGATATGATACAAATTGAAGGCATATTTAATGTCTACGGACATACGCCAGTGCGCGAGGCTAAGCTCTATACAAATAGCGCAAATATCGATACGGGATGTGTTTTTAATGAAGAAGGATATGACAAGCTAAGTGCCTTAGAATTTCCATCGATGAAAATTTATACGCAAAAAAATGTTGAAAATTTTAATAAACAAGGATAAAAATGTGGTTTCCTAAAAAGAGCTCTAGCTTTGCAAGCAGAGTTGATAAATTTTGGAGCGAGTTTGGTAAAAATTTAGACGCCATCAAACAAAATTTAGAAGATAAAAATTTTGAAGCTGCAAGCAAAATGACCGAGGAAGCGCTAAATTTATGTTTAGTCGATCCAACTTTTATGATAGGCCTTATTGATGGAAAGATCGATCTAGTACTCACTCCAGAAGGACTTAAACATAGGCTTTTGTGGCTTAAATTTATAAAATCGCGCATGCCAAAAGAGTATGAGGCAAAGCTTACTTGCACACTTGGCAAACCACGTGCACCACGAAACGTCGCTACTATACAAATGTATGGCGTAAGCGTTGATGCAAATGAAATCATGGTCTATGCAAATTTTAACGACAAAAGCGTAGATATGTGCCTATATAACGAGACTCTAAGTAAGCTTAAAAGCGAAGATGAAAATAAGGCATATACATTATCACTCATACTTTGTGACAACGTAGTTGGTGAGATGATCATGATAAATATGCTTGGAGAGTTTGAAATAATAGATAAGCCAAGAGAAAAAGGCGTGCCACTGATCGACTTTGCCGATCTTATAGATGAAAAATTTGGTAAAGAAGCCTCAAACGAGCCGCTTAAGAATTTTATAGTCTATGAGCTAGAACCTCGCTCAAACAAGCTACGTGACGACGTTTTCACAGGATATACATCTCTTAGCGAGCTACTAAACGAATACTACGACGGCGCAAGCGATACCTATAACGAAGCTTTTGAGCTTGGCATAAATTTTTGCTTTTTAGCCATATCTCACGGTGGCGACATACAGTTTGGCGTTGATAGCAAAAACAAAATTTCAGATGCGCTAAAAGAGAGTGAAATTTGCGAGATCATAGGTGAAGCAAATGGCGAGATGCGATCTTACATAGATCTTATCTGCTTTGACAAAGACGAGCTAGAGAAAAAGACTAAAGAATTTAGCAAAGAACTTGGAGTAAAGATAGAAATTTGCGAGTTTAAACGCTGATTTTACATAATATTCTACATAAAATAATACAAATCACACTAGCTGGTAAATTTATAAAAATATATTGCCAGCTGGTGTGAACTATTAAATTTATCTTTTAAATTTTGAGCTGTTTGAGAGATAAGCACAAAGCTTTAGCCCATATAAAAAGATGATCCACGAGATGTATATCCAGACAAAGAAGAAAAGCACAGCTGAAAACGAGCCATAAACGCTTAGATAGGTTTTATTATAAAGGACATAATAGACAAAGGCCGACTTGCCAATATACCAAACAAGCGAAGCGGCAAATGAGCTAAAAAATGCGCTTTTAAACTTTATCTCGTCATTTACTGAGATGAGATATGTGATGCAAAATATCGCCCAGATGATGAGATATGGGAATATGCTTAAAAAATTTATCGAGTTTGTGATTACGTTTGAGTTTAGCATCTCTTGAATGAGGCTTGAGAGATAAAAACTACCAGCAAGACCAAGTGGCGCGAGCGTGATAAGAGTCCAATACGAGCTAAGTGCCGACCAAAAACCCCTAGCCTTACTTGCACATGTCACTTTTAAAACTACATATTCGTAGTCACTAAAAAACATAGCCGATGTAAATATCATCGCTACAAAGCCAACTAAGCCTAAATTTCCGCTATTTTGTAAGAAATTTTGCAAATAGCTCGAGATGATCTCTTGATTACTTGGCAAAAGAGCCGAAAATATAAAGTCCTGAATCTTGGCGTAATAATCCTCAAAACTAGGCAGCTTTGTAAAGATAGAAAACGATATAAGAAGTATCGGAATGATCGATAAAATCGTATGAAAACTAAGGCTTGAGGCATAGTGGAAGAGCTCTTTGTCCTTAAGCGTTGGGAGCAAATTTAAAAACTCCTTTAAATTTTGCTTACTTAAGGACAAACGGCTCATTTATCAGTTATCTTCTTCGAAAAGTTTTTCGTAGTGAGCGTCGTAGTTGTTGATATGCTCGCTATTTAGCTTCCAAAAGACGGTGTCTATGTCGCTAACTCTTGTATAAAATGGCAGCTGATAGTACTCAACCTCACCACTTTTAAATTCTTTTAGCACTTTAAAGCTTTGGCAATCAGCAAAAACGCTTCTGCCATCCATCGCTACGAAAATTAAACCAGCTGCACTTTGAGCGCACATTTTTCTAAAGTCATCTCTGCTTGGATTTGGCTTGTATTCGTAGCTTAGATACGCTCCTATAATATCTGGGTGAATAAATATCATATTTGGAAACGCAGATGTGATCTCTTCGTAAATTTCTTTATTTGGTACGATGATTAATGAGCGGTTATAAAGATAGTTTAGCACGACCATATCGCCATTTGCAGGTGCAATGCCTGGAAGCGGGAGCGCCTTTTGCTCAAGCAGATCAAACACCTCAAATCTAATCTTAGCAAAGCCAGAATTTTTTGAGATAACACTAACTCTTGCGATGATAGAGCTATCAGTATCAAATTTATGAAGTACGACACCACTTGAGCCGATTAAAATTTCTGGACTATCAACTATCGTCGCTGTGCCATCACTATCGACGCTAATTATAGGAGTTCTATACTCATTTAAAGAAAAATCGGCCCCAAAAGCAAAGCCAAAAACTAGCGATAAAATCACAAATATACGTTTCAAAAATATCTCCTAAGTTTAAATTTTTAGAGCGATTATAGCCTAAAATGCTTTATCTTTTGCAAAATTAAAGCAAGTTTTAGTTAAAATCCCACCAGCTTTTTAAAAGGACATTAATGCCTCGTATTTTTATAATTTTTGCAATATTATCTATAAATTTATACGCTATAAAGCCAAGTGTCGACGAGCTTAGCTGGCCAAATGGAAGTAACTTCTTAAATTTCTTAGAGACAAACAAAATCCCACTTTCACTTTACTATAACTTAGCAACCGAAGATCAAGAGCTAACAGAAGAGATCATCGCTGGCACAAAGTATCAAATTTATAAAGACGACAACGGCAATACCAAACAAGTGCTAATCCCTGTTAGCGACGAGCTTCAAATGCATATTTTTAGAGATGACAATGATAAATTTAAGCTCGAATTTCTTCCCATCTCTTATCAAAGCGAAGATAAATTTTTAGCCTTAAAGGTGGACAAATCAGTCTCTGAAGACATTTTTGACTACACTGGCTCTGGCACGCTAGCTCTTGGCTTTAAAGAAATTTTTAAAGGAAGTGGCATTGATTTTAAAAAGATAAACAAAGGCGATACGATTGCTATCGTTTATAATCAAAAAATACGCATGGGCCGCTCTTTTGGCACTCCAGAAATTTATGCTGCGATGATAGAAACAAAAAATAAACGATATGTTATGTATAAATTTGAAGATAAATTTTATGATAAAAACGGCAAGAAAAATGATAAATTTTTACTAGTTCGCCCTCTTGCAAACGCTAGAATCACATCGGCTTTTACTCTAAAAAGATGGCACCCTATTTTACAAAGATATAGAGCACACCTTGGCGTTGACTACGGTGCTCCAAAAGGCACACCAATCAAAGCTGCAGGTGATGGCACGGTTAAATTTGTCGGACAAAAAAGCGGATATGGCAGAACCGTCATCATCTCTCACGCTGGTGGCTATGAGACACTTTATGCTCACTTAAATGGCTTTGCTAAAGGCATAAAAGGCGGACTAAAAGTTAAGCAAGGTACGCTCATAGCCTACGTTGGTACAAGCGGTATGAGCACAGGACCACATCTACATTTTGGTCTTTATAGGGACAATAAGCCTATCAATCCAGAAAGTGCAATAAAGGTCGTTAGAAGCCTAGAAGACAAGAAAGAATCAGCTAAATTTAAAGCAGTTGTTAGCAAAAATGACGAGCTAATAAAAAATGCTTTAAGCAACGAAAAAGAGTATCATAAAGTGGAATTTTTCCCTAATGTAATAGAATTTTAAAGGTAAAACTTGAGCCAAGAACTAGAAGAAGCAAAAGAGCTGATAGATCAGCATTTAGATGAAAATTTAGAAGACAATGAACTCTCGCCTTACGAGCTAGCCCAGCACCTAAAAACACTTAAAAAGCACGACGAAGAGCTTTTTGCTCACTATCTTGAGAAGCTAGATCCTGAAATTTTAGGCGATGTCGCTATCGAACTACCTGATCACATGCTAAAAGATGTGATCGAACAGCTTCCAGCTGAAAAGATCGTAGAAGCACTTGAAGAGCTAGAGAGTGATGATGCGACTGATTTGCTTCAATACATCGAGGATATCGATGAGGATAAAGCTAGAGAGCTTTTTAATGAGCTTGATAGAGAAAACCAAAATGAAATTTTAAGGCTTAGAAGCTACGAAGAAGATAGAGCTGGTGCGCACATGCAAACAGAGCTTTTTTCGGCTCATCTTGAAGAAAAGCTTGGCAATGCAGTAGCAAGGCTTAGACGAGAAAAGCAAGAAGGCAAGCTAGAAAATATCTCACAGCTTTTTATCATTGATAAGAACGGCGTTTTACAATACGCTATCCCACTTGAAGATCTTATACTTTTTGATTTTACAAAGACGCTAAAGCAAAATATCGAGTCAGCACAGATCGATCACTACAAGCCACACGTTGCAAATGATATGGACCTTATGCAAAATGTCGCTGATATGTTTCAAGAGTACGATCTAAACGTTATTGCAGTTACTAGTAGTACTGGGATTTTACTTGGTCGTATCACATCTGATGACATCCACGACTACATTCAAGAGAGTGCAACTGAGCAAATTTATAACCTAGCCGGCGTTGATGACGAGTCAGAAGAGGATGATACGCTATTTAAAGCGGGTCGTGGTCGTGCGGTTTGGCTTGGTGTAAATTTACTAACAGCTCTTTTTAGCTCGTCTATAATCGGACTTTTTGACGAGACAATCGCAGCCTACGTCGCTCTTGCTGTTTTAATGCCAATAGTTGCGTCAATGGGTGGGAATACCGGCACACAAGCACTTGCTGTTACGGTTCGCCGTCTAGCACTTGGCGAGATAGAGTTTAAAGATGCCAAAAATGTTCTAAAACGTGAGGTTAGTATTTCACTCATAAATGGACTAATCTTTGGTGTGGTAATGGGCATAATCGCCTCTGTTTGGTTTGACAAAGGTATGCTTGGCGTTGTTATCGGGCTTAGCATGGTCACAAATTTATTCTTTGCTGGCTTTTTTGGCACGATCATACCTTTGACGCTAAGGCGCTTTAACATAGATCCTGCAGTCGGTTCAGCCGTCATTCTTACTACTTTTACTGATGCGATAGGATTTTTTAGCTTTTTAGGACTTGCAAAATGGATACTACTATAACTAATTTAGAAATTCTGCCTCTTGGTGAATCAAAATACCTAAAGCCATTTAAGATGAAATTTATGCAAAATGGCGTCCAAAGAGATTGGGACTGCGTAAAAGTGATGAATAGCGTTAGTATTTTTTTATATCACGAGCAAAAAGATGCCTTTTTGTTTGTAAAGCAGTTTCGCCCGGCTGTTTGGTACTCGCAAGAGAAAGAAGGCATCAAAACAAATGAGCAAGGCTTTACTTACGAGCTTTGCGCAGGGCTTATGGATAAAGGACTAAGCGAAGAGCAAACAGCCAGAGAAGAGGCGATCGAAGAAGTGGGCTATGAGCTAAAAGATATAGAGCGTATCACGATGACATACGGTGCTTTTGGCTTTGGAGGTAACATGCAAACTATGTTTTACGCAAAGATTGATGAGAGTATGAAGGTAAATTCTGGCGGTGGCGTCGATGGCGAAGATATCGAGCTTGTTTTCATAAAGCGAGAAGATATGATGAAATTTGCCTTTGACGAGAGCAAAGTCAAGGGCTTTGGGCTCATATTTGCTTATTTGTGGTGGGAGAAATTTAAAAGCTAAAACGATATCTTTTTAATAAGCGCAAAAACAACGACTGCCACTAAAAAGATACCAACTAATATCACATAATCAGACATAACAAGCCTTTAAATTTAAATTTTGGCTTATTGTAACCAAAAATTTAAATAAAGTAAGAACTTTATAACCGCACATATCATAAAATAACTCAAAAACGCACAAGGAGAAGATGATGAGCGAAAATGAAACTCTTTTTATAAACCGAGAATTAAGCTGGCTACGCTTTAATTCAAGGGTGCTCACTCAGTGTGAAAAGGAAATTCCTTTACTTGAAAAGCTAAAATTTATAGCTATTTATATGACAAATCTAGACGAGTTTTATATGATCAGAGTCGCTGGCTTAAAGCAGCTTTTCGCAGCTGGAGCTACTACAAGCAGTGGCGATGGCATGAGCCCACTTGAACAGCTAAGAGAGATTAGAAAATATCTACAAAATGAGCAAAATTTAGTAGAAGATCACTATAAAAAAACAGTAAATGCTCTTAGCAAGGAGGGGCTTTTTATAAAAAGTTATGACGAGCTTGATGATAGCTTGAAGCAAAAGTGCGACGAATACTTTTTCTCAAATATCTTGCCAGTCATCGTTCCTATCGCTGTCGATGCGACTCATCCATTTCCGCACCTAAACAACCTTAGCTTCTCTCTTGCAGTTAAGCTTGCTGATATCGAGCATCCAGAAATTTTAAAATACGGCATGATAAGAATTTCAAGAGTCTTACCACGTTTTACACAGCCAAGTAGCAATGTTTTTGTGCCGATTGAAACGATCGTACATCGCCACGCAGAAGAAATTTTCCCAGGATATAAGCTACTTAGCTCGGCTGCTTTTAGAGTGACAAGAAACGCTGATATCGTCATCGAAGAAGAAGAAGCGGATGATTTTATGATGATACTTGAGCAAGGGCTAAAGCTTCGCAGAAAAGGAGCTTTTGTTCGTATGCAAATCGATAAAAACGTAGACGCTGATATCTTGGACTTTTTAAATTTTCATATGAAAATTTTTCATAAAGATGTCTATTTTTCAAGCATTCCGCTCACTCTTAGCTCGCTTTGGGAGATAGCTGGAAGTAAAAATTTTACCCACCTAGCAAATGCACCTTATGTTCCAAAAACGCTACCACCATTTGGCAATGGTATATCTGTATTTGACGCCATAGATAAAGAAGATGTACTCTTAGTGCATCCATTTGAGAGCTTTGATCCAGTTGTAAGCTTTATAAAAGAAGCCAGCAAAGATCCAAAAGTTATATCCATTAGAATGACACTTTATAGAGTCGATAAAAGTTCACCAATAATTCAAAGTCTAATAGACGCCGCAAGTGATGGCAAGCAAGTAACTGTGATGGTTGAGCTAAAAGCTAGGTTTGATGAGGAAAATAACCTACACTGGGCAAAGGCGCTTGAAGACGCTGGAGCGCACGTGATATACGGCATCACAGGCTTTAAGGTGCATGCAAAAGTTAGCCAGGTCATCCGCCAAATCGGCGATAAGCTTAAATTTTATATGCACTTTGGCACAGGTAACTACAACGGCAGTTCGGCTAAAATTTACACCGACGTGAGCCTATTTACGAGCAAAGAAGAATTTAGCCAGGATACGACCTCGTTTTTTCACATCCTCTCAGGATATAATAAAAATCGCCGTCTAAACGCTCTTAGCATGTCGCCTTTTCAGATAAAAGAGCGTATCATCGAAAAGATAAGAGTAGAAGCTAGCAAAGGCAGCGAGGGTAGGATCATCGCCAAAATGAACGCACTAATCGATGAAGATGTGATAAATGAGCTTAGCCGCGCATCAAACGCAGGTGTAAAGATCGATCTTATAGTTCGTGGTGTGTGCGGACTAAGACCTGGCATAAAAGGCAAAAGCGAAAACATCAAAGTTCGCTCGATCATTGGCAAATACTTAGAGCACGCTAGAATTTTATATTTTAAACATGCTCAGCCAAAAATTTATATCTCAAGTGCTGACTGGATGCCAAGAAATCTAGAGCGTCGCTTGGAGCTTATGACGCCTATTTTTGAGCCAAGACTTCAAGAGAGGTTGCTTGAAATTTTAGAGCTTCAGCTAAGCGATAACGATCTAGCATTTGAGCTACAAAATAGCGGTGAATACGTAAAAGTAGCAAGAAGCGAAAACGAAAAAGTAATATCTTGCCACGAAGTTTTGGAAAATTATATATCTAAAATTTATAAATCTGTAAAAAAAGATACAGATAAAGCAAAAGCCGATATGCTCGCAAGTAAGCTCTTAAAAGAGAGCTAAAAATAAATTAAGCTTTTAGACCTAGTCTAAAAGCTATTTTTAAATTAGCAAACAAACACTAGCGTTTGATTAAGCAAGTCTTATTAAAAATTTCAAATCCGCAGCAAAAAAGCAAAATTTATAAATTTACTTGAGTACCTCAAAGCTAGCCAAATATTTCAAATTTTTTAAATAGCTCTGGCTCATCTTTTACGATACCGCGCTTAATTAGATCAGCAACTACTTCGCGGTCACAATCCGTTTGTAACGGCCAGCCTCTAGTATATCCCTCACGCTCATCTTTACTAGTGGCATCTATGCAGAAATTTTCACCATCTATGAAAATATCACGCAACGCATCGATATTGTTTGTCACACGCCAAAGTAGCATATATGGGTTTTCAAGGTAATTTTGCATATCTACAACGATAAGGAGCTTGAAAAAATCTCTAAATATCAAAAGCTTGTCAAAAAGCTCTTTTACCACACAATCTTTTTCAAATTTCACCATACAAATAGGCGTTTTGGTATCCGTTTTAAACTGCTTAAGCTCTTTTACATTTGGCGTAACGCTTTGAAATTTAGCCAAAAGCTCGCTGTCGCTTAAAACCACAGGGCTAAATTTACAAAAGTCTTGCGTCGCATCTACGCCGAGTTTGCCACCAAAACACGAATTTGGACTAGCATGATCAAGCTGATCGCACACGCCTTGGCTTATTAGCACACTCTGGCTACCAAAACGATTTAGAACAAAGCTAGTAAATTCATCATAATCTTTAAGTTCAGGCGCATCGGCTCCAACAAAAATGGCATGTTTTACAAAGCTCATCTGCCCAACGCCCCAAAATGCGTGCATAGCCTGCTTTGCATGAGCTGGATAGAGCGTATTTATCTTGGCTAAGATTAGGTTGTGAAAAACGCCATTTTCAGGCATATTGTAGTCCAGTAGTTCAGGCACGGTCGTTCGCAAAAGCGGTAAAAAAACTCGCTCAGTCGCCCAGCCCATATATTTATCCTCAAGTGGCGGCTTTCCAACCACAGTCGCGTGAAATACCGGTTCACGCTTGCTAGTTATCGCCGTTACATCCATCACTGGAAAAGGCTCGATAGGCGTATAAAAGCCAGTATGATCGCCAAATGGTCCCTCAAGCTCACTCTTAGTCGTATCCACAAAGCCCTCTATCACGTAGTCTGCATCGTGCGGGACGTAAATTTCATTTGTTAAAGATTTTACAAGTTTGGCCGGCTCTTTGCGGATGAAGCCATAAAGCAAAAGTTCAAAAACTCCCTTTGGAAGCGGTGCTTGCCCACACCAAATATAAAGCGGATCACCGCCAATAGCTACTGAAACCGGCATCTTTTTGCCTGCACGCTTGTACTCGTGAAAGAAATTTGCACCGTCTTTGTGGATCTGCCAGTGCATGCCAAGGCGGTTTTTGTCATAAATTTGCAGTCTATACATACCTAAATTTTGCAAATTTCCATCCAAGCTTTGCGTATAAACCTGTCCCATTGTAATAAAAGCGCCACCATCATGTGGCCATGTTTTTAGTGCTGGAAGTGATAGCAAATCAGCATCTTCACCTATAAATTTTACCTGCTGGCACTCGCCCTCGCCTTTTAATCTCTTAGTGAAAATTTTTCTCATATTAAAAAGATAGTTTAAAAAATCAAGCTTTTCTTTGAGATTACGAGGTTTTCTGGGCTTTAAAAGCTTTTCTATCTCTTCTGCTATCTCATCAGGCTTTAGCCCAAAGATAAGCTCAAGTGCGTGTTTTGAGCCATAGATATTTGTAAGCACTGGGGCAAATTTACGCCCAGTTTTTTTGCATACTGGGTTTTTAAAAAGTAGCGCTTGCGAGTTTTCGCGCTTGACCTCGATGTAGCTAGCGTGCGCGATCTCAAGATCAATATCTGTTGGCTCGTCGATAACACGAAGTAGATTATTTTCTTTTAAAAGCTTGATGTAGTCCATATTTCGCCTTTTTGATTTTTGGGCGATTTTAGCCAAAAATAGCTGAAAAAGGCGAAGCAAAGCGGATGGCTATTATTTACCGCACACACAGATAATTATCAGAGTATTCAATCGTTATCTCGGAGCCACCTTTGCGATATTTCCTCACCATTTAAATAGACGCAAGTACTAAATTTATACTCCATTGTCGAATGTGCGCAAACTAGCGCTCAACGCACAGCCACACATGGCCGGCATACTTATGTCTTTTCAAGGTAATTCATTGCAAATTTTTTATTAGGTTAAACACTAGATGGCATCGCAGTTTTAAAAACGGCAGTAAATTTTATTAATTACTTCGATATGCTACATTTTAGCAGTTTGCCAAATATCTCTTTGCTATATTTCATAAAGCGCTCATTAAGCTTTACATCCTCGGTATCTACGCAAATGAGGCTATCTTGCACCTCAAAAATGATAGTTTTATCAGTGACCTTCACTTGTTTGCAAGCGTTGTAGCAAACATCGCCGTTGCACTCTGCGTATATGCCGTTTATATCGGCGTTTTCGTCGTCATCACTTTTTAGTTTGATCGGTCTTTGAAAGATTATGTAGTTTTTGTAGTCGTATTTGTCGTCTGCAAGACCGATCATATAGTAGTTGTCTTTGCTATTTTTAGTAGCGGTTAGGGCTTTTGCTTTAAATTTTAGCTCAAACACACTCTAAGCCATCTCTTCAGCGCGTTTTAAAAGCTCTTTTGCCCCTTTTTCTATAAATTTATGAGCTAGCTCCTTGCCAACGCTTTGAAATTTGTCTTTGCTGACCTTTAAGCTATCTTTTATAAACTCGCTTCCATCAGGCAGACCAACGATCGCATCGATAGAAATTTCATCACCTTTTAGCCTTGCACTTATGCCTATTGGCACTTGGCAGCCACCCTCTAAAACGCTTACAAAGTCACGCTCTATGGTCGTTTCTATGACTGCATTTTCGTCGTTTAAAAAAGAGATCTCATCTAAAATTTTCTTCTCATCTCTAGCCTCTACCCCAAGAGCACCCTGCCCCATTGCAGGTATCATCTCGTCAAAACCAAATGTGTAGATGTGCGCCACTTCAGCCTTGATATTTAAGCGATTTATGCCAGCCATCGCCAAAATGATCGCGTCAAATTCGCCCTCTTTTAGCTTTCTAAGTCTAGTTTGCACATTACCTCGAAGCGAGATGATCTCAAGATCAGGCCTCATGATAAGTAGCTGCATCTTGCGGCGTAGGCTAGTTGTACCAACCCTTGCACCGTGCGGTAGGTCGCTAAATTTAGCAAATTTCTCACTTATCATCGCATCTCTAGTATCCTCGCGTGAGCAAATGGCTGCAAGTTTAAGCCCTTCTGGAAATACGACAGGCACGTCTTTTAGACTATGTACTGCGATGTCAGTCTCGCCTTTTAGCATGCTATCTTCAAGCTCTTTTGTAAAAAGCCCCTTACCTCCGATCTTCGCAAGCGGAGTGTCAAGGATTACATCACCCTTTGTCTTCATGCCCTCAAGCACGACCTTCATGCCCTTGTGCTGCGCCTCGATCCTAGCCTTGATATGCTCACTTTGCCAAAGCGCTAAGATACTCTTTCTAGTTGCTATTTTTATCTCTTTCATCATCACTCCTAATTTACTCTTTTTGGCTCTTCTATGACCTCAACATCGATGATCTCGCCCTCATTTTCTCTTGGGGCGTGCTGGCTAAAATTTTGAAATTTAAACTCCTGATAGCTCTCATTTTTCGCCACATTTTTCTTAAATATCAAAGAAAAAACGACTACGGCTATACCAAAAATATCTGTTAAAATTCCTGGCAGACACAAAAGCATTCCGCCAAAGCTAAGTCCTAACTGGCTAAATAAATTTCCGCCAAGAAAGCTTTTAAGCGCCACTTGAGGCGAATTTAAACTAGAAAATCCACTATTTAAAAGAAGTGCGATACCTACAAATCCAGAAACAAGTACCTCAAGAAAATAGTTCAAAAAACCAAATTTATCCACAAAAACGTATATAAGCACCGCTTCTATGATAAAAAATAAAAATGCGAAAAATCTCATAAACTTTCTTTTATTTTTCTAAAGGCGTCATCTATGCCGATCGTCTCTTTGCTTAGCCCATCTCTTGTGATAAACTCGACCTTGCCATTTGCAAATTCTTTACCCACAAGCAACGCATAAGGAAAGCCGATAAGCTCAAAATCATTCATCTTAACGCCAAATCTCTCGTTTCTATCATCGATGATGACGCTAACGCCAGCTTTTTTAAGGCTCTCATAAAGCTCAAATGCAAATTTCACGCCCTCTTCATCTTTTAAATTTGAGATGATGATCTCGACGTCAAACGGCGCACACTCTTTTTTCCAGATGCAGCCCTTTTCGTCGTGGCTAGCCTCTATCATCACAGCGATCAGCCTGCTTATGCCGATGCCGTAGCAGCCCATCAAAAATGGCTTTGCCTTGCCATTTTCATCAAGATATGTCGCATTCATCGCAGCTGAATATTTATCGCCTAGCTGAAAGATATGACCAACTTCTATGCCCTTGCTAAGTTTTAAATTTCCGCCACACTCTGGGCATTTATCACCCTCTTTTACCTTTACAAGGTCTTTAAATCTCTCTTCGTTAAACCCGCTAACACTAACTCCAACAAAGTGGTAATCCTTTTCGTTGGCACCACATATCATATTATTTGCGCCTTTTAGCTCGTTGTCTATGTAAAATTTTACATCCTTTAGCCCAACTGGTCCGCAAAATCCAGCCACAAGCCCATCTTTTATAATCTCTTCTTCGCTAGCATCGACAAGTTCGAGCGCCTTGCAAGCATTTTGCGCCTTTGTCTCTTGAAGCTCGTCATCGCCCCTTACAAAAAAGACCACAACTTCTTCTTTGTCTTCATAAATAGCTTTTTTAATAACAGCTTTTATGCAGTAAAACTCGCTAACTTTAAAAAACTCAGCCACACCTTTTATAGTCTTTGTATCTGGCGTTTTAAATTTAGCCGCGTCAGCCTCTGGTGCCTCAGCATCGGTTGTTCTAGCTTTTCTCCTAGCAGCCTCTATATTTGCAGCGTATTTGCAAGCCTCACAGCAAAGGATGTCATCTTCGCCATTACTTGCAAGCACCATAAATTCTTTACTGCCGCTACCGCCGATAGCTCCACTATCAGCCTCAACGGCTCTAAAATTTAGCCCCAAACGAGTGAAAATTTTACTATAAGTTGCCTCCATAAGGTCAAACTCACGCTTTAGATCCTCTTTGCTTGAGTGAAAGCTATAAGCATCTTTCATCGTAAATTCTCGTCCTCTTAGCAAGCCAAAGCGTGGCCTTGCTTCGTCACGAAATTTAGTATTTATCTGGTATAAATTTAGTGGTAGCTGCTTGTAGCTAGTCACCTTGCCACGTACCAAAGCAACGGCTGCCTCTTCGTTTGTAGGGCTTATAACAAAGTCATTTTCTTTTCTATCTTTAAAGCGTAAAAGCTCCTTGCCAAAGACATTGTAACGTCCACTTTGCTTCCAAAGTTCGCCTGAAGTAACCACACTAAAGCTCACCTCTAGCGCACCAGCCTCATCCATCTCCTCTCGTGCGATACGAGAAATTTTCTCATGCATGATCTTTCCAAGCGGTAGATAGTTATAAAGACCAGAGCCTATCTGCTCGACAAATCCACCTCTTATTAAAAATTTATGACTTGGCAAAGAGGCGTCTTTTGGCGCTTCTTTGGTCGTTGGTGCATAAAATTTACTAAATCTCATCTATATCTCCCACTTGAAAATTTTGCTCTTCTTTTATATCAAATAAAAATCTAACTCCATTTGAAAGCTCACTAGATCTCTCCTCATCCGCAAGACTTTTTAGCTTCATCGTTGGCTGATGTAAGAAGGCTTTAAAAACTTGATGAATGAGCTTTTGTGCCTCCTCATAGTCACTATGCTTTAAATATCCTTTTTTTATCGCTTTTTCTAGCTCATTTTTAGCGCAAATTTCAGCCTGTTTGCGGATCGATTTTATAAGTGGCACACTCATATCTTCTTTTAAAATTTTTAAAAATTCGCTTGTGCCTTGGCCTACGATCGAATAAGCCTTTTGTGCTTGCTCCTCTCTTAGGGCTAAATTTTTCCTTACTATCTCCTCTAAACTATCAACCGTATAGACGCTAATAAATTCTGTATTTATAAGGTCAATATCCCTTGGCACGGCAATATCAAAAAAGTATCTGTGAAATTCTCTTGGTTCGATTATGGCGTTCGTGATGATAGCGTGCGGGGCCGCGGTGCTTGAAAATATCAGATCATAATTATTTACATACTCTTTTAATTTCAAAATGCTATCCCAGCTAGCGTTATCACCCAGGCTATCAACTAGCTGCTCAACACGATCCGAGCTTCTGTTTATGATGATGACTTCTGCACCACTTGAGATTAGGTGTTTTGCTGCTAGCTCGCCCATTTCGCCAGCGCCTACGACGATAGCAGTTTTTCCTTCAAGCGTGCCAAAAATTTCTTTTGCTTTTGCCACAGCAACGCTTGAAACGGAGATCGGGTTTTTAGAAATTTGAGTTTCATTTCTAACTTTAGCAGCACATTTACATGCATAGTGGATGATTTTACTGATTTGTTCGCCGCAAGCTGAGCTATCGTAAGCAAATTTAAAAGCATTTTTTAGCTGGCCAACGATCTGCGTTTCGCCGACGACTAGGCTATCAAGCGAGCTTGCCACAGCAAAGAGGTGGTGCACGGCTCCGCTATCTTCATAAATATCAGCCCTTTCATAAAGCTCATCTTCAAAAACACCTGAAAATACAGACATGCACCTAAATGCATGCGTCGTTGCACTTTCTAGATCACTAACGCTTGCAATTATCTCAACGCGGTTGCATGTATTTAAAACCATACATTCGTTTATACTTTTGTTTGATCTTAGTAGTTTTAAAATTTGCTCTTTTTTCTCATCGCTATCAAATGCAAGCTTTTCTCTAACTGAAATATCAGTATTTTTATATGTAAAACTTATATCTAAATAGTGCATTAAAATTCCCTATCTATCATGCTTTTTATGATCCCTTCAAGCTCGGCGTTTTTATACTCTCTTATCGCTTCTATCGCTTCAGTCCCAAGCCTTTTTGCTTCATTAACCGCTTTTTGAAGCGAATTTGTCTTAATAAATTCCTCTTTTAGCCATGAAATTTCACTCGCATTTAACTTCTTTGACCAAAGCGATCTAAGCTTTGCTTTGCCAGCTTCGTCTAAGCTCTTATAAAGATAAATGTAAGGAAGTGTAGTTTTTCCTTCGACAAAGTCATTGAGTGCTGGCTTGCCAAGCGTTTTCTCATCTTGAGTTATGTCTAAGATATCATCAACGATCTGAAATGCAAGGCCTAAATTTTTGCCGTAAATTCCAAATTTCTCACTATCTTTGCCAGCTAGCTTCGCCCCACAAATAGCCGTGGCTTCTATCAAAACAGCTGTTTTATAATAGATCATTTTTAAATATTCTTGCTCGTTTTCATTAAAATTTTCAGCCATTTTTACATCCATCATCTCGCCGATACTTAGCTTGCTGACTGCGTCTGAGATGATAGCCGCGATGCTTGGATCAAATTTTGTAAGCTCAAAATAAGCCTTTGAGTAGAGGATGTCGCCCAACATAACCGAGTTTTTACTACCAAAAAGTGCGTTTATACTTGGCTTGCCACGCCTTATATTTGCCTCGTCTATGACGTCGTCGTGAAGCAAACTTGCAAGGTGGATGAGCTCGATGATAGCGCAAAGTTTAAGTGAAATTTCGCTCTCACCCGCGATCTTTAAAAGAAGTTTTGAGCGTAGCTTCTTGCCTGAGCTTATCTTTAAAAACATCTCAAACGCCTCTTTGTAGCCAAGCTCGCTTATAAATTTACCTATTATTTCATCGATTTTATCCATTTTTATCCTTCTATTTAGCCTCATCTGGATCTCTAAAACCCACATCCACACGCTTGCTCTCATCTAGCAGAGCCGCCCTAAAATGCGCCTTTTTATCCTTAAAATCAATAAATGATATATAAAGGCTTACACTCTCATTTGGCGGCATCGTAAAATCAGGCAAAACTCGCTGCATATAGGTGTTTTGTCCTTGTCTTAGCGAAAAGACCATCTGCCTTGGATAGCGCCTAAAAAAGCTTTGCACAGTGATATTTGTACTATCAAATAGCGTCCAACGAAAGTCAAACGTTTCAACCCTTTGGGTTCGCTTTTCAGTTATAAATACCCTAGCCCACTCATCTTTTTTAAGCTCAAATGTATGCACCGAACTTGGGTCAAAATTTGGCTCTTTTGCAAAAGCAATGGAGGCAAGCAAAGCAATGAGCGCGAAAATCTTACTCATTTTGGCTTAAAATTTCTCCGCTAAGCTCGATATATAGGTCATTTACTCCGTTATAAATTTTATCTTGCTCTGAGACTATAAAATTTCTGATCTCGCCCTCGCTAATGCCATGCTTTTCGCAAAGCTCGCTCATAGCCACAAATTTCTCAAAAATTTTATCTATCTCGTTTTTAACCAAAACGGCATTTGCGTTAAACAAAATGTCATAAAATTTATCTCTCGCACTGCCCTCAAATATATCTATCATCGTTGTTTCTTTGAAAATTTCTTAAGATTATAGCCAATTAAAACTAAGTTAAAAATTTAATATTATCTCCCAAGCTTCGCTAACATTTTTAGCGTTATATGTGGCAGTTTTGCTCTCCTCGCCAAATCCCCAGCTAACTTGCAAGAAAGGCATATTTGCATTTTTGGCTGCTAGCTCGTCTTTTAGGCTATCTCCAACAAAGATCGCCTTACTAGCTTTAGTTTTACTAACAGCTAGGTGAAGCATCGCAGGATCAGGCTTTTGTGGTATCTCCTTGCTAGCGCCTATGACCTCGTCAAATAGCTCGTAAATTTCATTTTTCTTTAAAATTTTCTCTAGCGTATCGTGTGGTGCGTTGCTTGCCAAAACGACTTTGTAATGAGCCTCTTTGCACTTTTGCAAAAGCTCTTTTACACCCTCATATATAGTCGCGCACTCATCGTAAAATTTCTTAAATTTCTCTTCAAAGCCCTCTTTTAAGCTCCTACTTGGCGTGTCGATGCCGTAAAACTCAAGGGGTAAATTTCTACCTGGCTCGTTGATCGCTTTTATGATAAATTCTTTTTCAAGTGGCGATAAATTTAGCTCATTTCTTACTTCATTTACCGTTTTATATATCGCCTCGCCACTATCGATTACAGTGCCATCCATATCGAAAATAACTACTTTCAATCCTCATCCTTAAATTTATTTTTATGTTTCTCTTTTTTATATGTCTTTTGATTTTTTAGCTTATCAAGCAGGTTTGCCGCCTTCAAAAGCTCCTCTTTTGGGGCGTTTTTGATAAGCAAATTTATAAAATTTTCTAGTGCCTTTGAGTATGGCTGATCAAGATAGACAGCTTCGACTTTTTCGATGACTTTCGCGTTTTTCTCCACTCTTTGGCGAAATTCAGTCTCATCAAAGTCATCTCTTTTTAGCCCATTTATCGCTGATTTTGCAAATTTTTCTAGCGCACGAAGATATTTTACACGTTTAAATTTGTCCGTAACTTGGTTCAAATTTTTCCTTTTTTTTGGCAAATTATATCAAAATTTGATTTTATCCCCTAAATTTTGGCTTTGCTAATGTATAATTTACGCCAAAATTACCTTAAAAGGAGCAAAAATGAGGCAAGAAACCGCTGCGATCCACGTAGGCTACGACACACATGAGGGCTTTGGCACGATGGCTGTGCCTATTTTTCAAAGCACGGCTTACGACTTTGGAAGTGCCGAGACAGCCGCAGCTAGGTTCGATCTAAAGGATGGCGGCCACATCTACACAAGACTTGGCAATCCAACGACAGATATCTTTGAAAAAAGGGTTGCCGCACTTGAAGGCGGAGCCGCTGCGATAGCGACTGCAAGCGGTCAGTCAGCTTTGTTTTACAGCATAATAAATTTAGCCCAAGCAGGTGACAACATTATCATTGCCAAAAAAATTTATGGCGGCACGACAGTACTTTTTACGCACACACTAAAAAGATTTGGCATAGAGGCCAGAGTCTTTGACAGCGACACGGCTGATGATCTGGAGAGTTTGATAGATGATAAAACAAGGGCTATATTTTTTGAAACACTTTCAAATCCGCAAATTTCTATCCCAAATATCGAGAAAATCGTAGAAATTTCAAACAAATATGGCATCATCAGCATCACTGATAACACCGTGCCAACGCCTATCATCTTTCAGCCACTTCGCCACGGCGTCGATGTTTGCGTGCATAGCGCTAGCAAATATATGAGCGGTCAGGGTCTTAGTCTAGCGGGTGTCGTTGTAAGTGCAAACCACCTAAACGAGAAGCTAAAAGGCAACAAGAGATATGAGCACTTTAACGTGCCAGACGCAAGCTATCACGACATCGTATATGCTGATATGACGGATCGTTTTGACATCTACACGCTAAGAATGAGGCTTGCCATCGTGCGCGACATCGGCGCTGTGATCTCTCCGTTTAACTCTTGGCAGCTCATACAAGGGCTTGAAACGCTTGCTGTTAGAGTTGAGAGACACTCGCAAAACGCGCTAAAAGTGGCTAAATTTCTAAACTCTCACAAACATATAAAAAGCGTGGCTTATCCTGGGCTTGCCGACAACATAGATCACGCAAAGGCGCAAAAATACTTTAAAGACGGCATGGCAAATGGACTATTTTGCTTTGAGACTGATAGCTTTGAGCGCGCGAAAAAGATGCTAGAGCGCGTAAAACTCTTTAAGATCGTGGTAAATATCGGCGATACAAAATCACTCATAACACACCCAGCCTCGACAACTCACCAGCAGCTAAGCAGTGAAGAGCTCATCAAAGCCGGAATCACAAAAGAACTAATAAGAGTTAGCATAGGTCTTGAAAACGCCGAAGATCTAATCGCTGATCTAGCTCAAGCTTTAGAATAAAGAAATTTCTAGCTCATTTTGGGCTAGAAATTTAAAATTTACTCAAGCTTGCCATGTATCCTCTCGCACTCTTTTGCTTGCCTTATAAATTTTATAACGATGTAGATGACAAATAGCGGCACGCTTATATACCAAAAGGCAAAAAAGGCGAGCAGAAAAAATATAAATAAGAATGTTGCAAAATATACCAGGACTGCAAGGATGATACTATCAAGCATTTTGCCTCCCATTTTGCTAGTGTTTTAGTGATTTTATAAAAAGCAAAATAAAATGAGACTGAACGGATTTGTTTTGGCCTTAAAATTTAAGCTAAGCTGCAAGCGAAGCCAAATTTTTAGTAGGTAACTCTTGCGAGTAAATAGAATTTCAAAAATTTGTAAAAATATAAAATCCCATTTGTGATACTTCTATTCAAAAGGGAGACAAGGGGACTCAAGTTATGGTCTGCTTGCAGTTGCGAGCTTGCGAAGCAAAGCCGTCCCCTTATCCCCCTTTAATCCCTCAATCACCTCGCACATCAGAGGTAGCACACAAAGGTACTAACGCGCCGCATGCTATTAAAAACTCTGGCAAATTTTAAAAATTTACGAGCTAGCATATCACGACTCTAAATTTAGTGGAAAAGCTTGCGAGAGTTAAATTTAGTAGTCTGCTAAGGCGAGTGAGTAAAGTTTTAAAATTTACAAAAAGAAATAAAATGTGGCAATTTTTATCAAAAATTTTAATAAGTCAAATACTTAATCGTATCTTGATAAAGCACTTGATTTTCGCATTGTATCAGTAGCAAGTCATTTTCTTCAAAGATTGTTGAGCCAGTTGGCTTTTGATACTCATTTTTACGCTTTATTAGGATTATTAAAAACTCAGTTGGAAGCTCAAGCTGAGCCAAATCTTTACCAATTAGTTTTGAGCCATAGTGGATGGTATGCTGGCGAAGTGTGTAGCTTAAGATCGGAGAGTTTTCTACCGGCTTAACATCCTCTTGCTCACTCTCTTTGACCTTAAATTTATCAGCTGCAAAGCCAAGTGACATACCCTGTATCAAAATAGAAATCAAAACCATAAAAAATATAATGTTAAAAATCATATCCGCATCACGTACGCCATCGACGTAAACATAGGTAGCTAGCACAACTGGCACGACGCCTCTTAGCCCAACCCAGGAGATAAAAATTTGCTCATTTATCTTAAATTTTGAAAATGCAAGCGATGCAAAAACACCAAGTGGTCTTGCAAAAAACATAAGCCATAATGCCAAAACAAGCGCCATTAGCGCCGTTGCTGGAAGCTCGGAGGGATTTACCAAAAGACCAAGTGTCAAAAAGACAACTATTTGCATCGTCCAAGCGATACCATCGTGAAAACCGACTAAATTTTTCTTATGAGAAAACTCTTTTTTGTTTATAAAAATTCCAGCTATATAGACAGCCAAGTAGCCATTGCCACCGATTTTAAAGCAAAGTGTGTATAAAAGCAATATCCAAGCGATAGAAAAAACTGGATAAAGACCCCAGCTTTTTAGGCGAAGTCTATTAAAAATAGCCGGCAAAGCAACGCCAAATAAATAGCCCATAGCGATACCTATGCCAAACTGCTTAACCAGTGTAATCGCCCACTCTGACGCACTTGGAGTGCTATTTAGTGAGATCATTTGAATGATCGTCATAGTTAAAAATATCGCCATTGGATCGTTTGAGCCAGATTCAAGTTCAAGCAATGGTGCAATGCTATTTTTAAGTGAAATTTTCTTAGCTCTTAGTATGGCAAATACCGCTGCTGCATCTGTTGAAGAGATGATGGAGCCTAGCAAAAAGGCCTCTGCCCAAGTAAAATCAAGCAGATATTTTGCTACTGGAGCGCGATGGCTAGCGCGGTTAAGAAAACACCAAGTGTAGCAAGCGCTAAACCTCTACCAAAAATAGGCTTAATCGCTGCAAAATCAGTATCTAGCCCACCAGCATAAAGTATAAAAATAAGTGCTAACATGCCGACATTTTGAGCAATCATTTGATCATCAAAATTTACACCAAGCAACCCATCTGAGCCAGCTAGCATACCAACGCCTAAAAATATTATTAAAGATGGAATTCCAAATTTATCAGAGATCTTACTTAAAAGAATACTAGTTATAAGCAAAACTGCAAAAAATAGTAGTAAATTCTCCAAATAAACTCCACAAAATTATATTAAATCATGCTTTCAAAAGCTTCAAATTTTTCTTGATTTGAAAGCATTTCAAGCAATACACCATAATTGTCTTTTATCTCATCTTGAAGCTTAGTAGTAAGCTCTTTAGCGTTTCTTCCGTCTTTTGGATAGCTCACTATTAAATCAATTGGCTCAGCGTTTAAAAACTCTTGAATACCTGATAATAGTTCGCTAGCTCCTCTTTCATTTGTTCCATGAAGCACGACCACATAATGCTCGTTCTCTCTTACAACAACATCGGTTTGTCTTAAAAATTTTTCAAAGAGTTCACTATACTCTTTGGTGCTTGGCAAAGAAAAATATATCAAAGATAAATTTTTTGCATAATCTTTTACATTTTTATAACGATTTATAAAAGCTATTTCAAGATCTATTATTGATAAGATATCAACTGGTGAGAAAATTTTTGCTGCCATTTTTAGCCCTTTTTTGTTTATTATGTTTTATTTAAGTCACTATTATATCTTGTAAATTTTCAAAAACAAAGACATTCATTCCGTTTTTATATTCGTATCTAAATTTGAGTCCATGAGCATCAAGTATATTGCTAACTATATATAAACCTAGGCCAAAACTCTTTTGAGTATCCTCTCCTTTGATAAATGGCTGGACATAAAAGTCAAGATCATTTTTTAGCTTCTCGCCTTGAGTTATAAATTTCATATGATCCTTGCTAACAACGATATTTACGTGCTTATCAGTTGAGTATTTTATGCCATTATCTATCATATTTTTTATGGCGACTGAAAATAGCTTGAAATCAACAAGCACCCTAACCTCATCAAGCTCACTGACACCAACACACTCTTTTTCTACCATGGCTATATCTATGGCCTCATCGATGAGATCCCTCATAAAACATGGTGTTTTATTGCTAAGCCCTATTTTTGATGTTATCTGCTCGATCGCCGCAAGTTCGTTTATCAAATTTTCAAGCTTGTGAAAGACAGAGATTAGCCTCTCTTGATTTTTACTTTTTTCTATCATTTGAGCGGCTATCAGGCCTTTTGTGATAGGAGTTTTTAGCTCGTGCATTATATTTCTTAAAAAAAGATGCCTCGAGTCATTAAGTGCCTTGATCTGACAAACCGCCTCATAAAATGCCTCTGAAACTTCAGAAATTTCATCCTTGCCGTTGCCAACATTTTGTACGCCATCAAGCTCACCATTTGCAAATTTTACGATCTGACGCTTTAGCTTTCTAAGTGGTTTTATCTTATATATGACAAAAATGTAAGCACCTAGCAAAATGACCGCAACCACCAGAAAAACAGCCTTTATCACCTCGTATCTGTAAGGCTGAAATTCTTTATCCATTAAAAGCTTTAGCTCGTCTAAATGCTCAATCCTTAAGTAGTGATGCTTATCATAAAGCAAGATCGCACTTGAACCTAGATCGCTTGAAATTTCTTCTAAAACGGTTGCTTGCTTTAAAATTTCATCTTTTCTCTTCTCGTCTTTGATCTCTGGCATATCGATATTTGAAAGCTGGCGGTCGTACTGAGTTTTATTTATGATGCCACCCATATAAAATAAATTTGTCCTAGCAACGTTTGAGTATTTGTTGTTTAGCTCTCTTGTATAGTTTTGCTTATCAAAGCCCATGAGCCATAAAAAAGCTAGAAATATCGAAACGAGCGCAAGAGCAAAGATAAAAGTTATGGTTATAAAAATAGACGATCTTGGCATCAAAGAACCAATTTATAGCCGATACCACGGATAGCGTGGATATACTTTGGCTCTTTTGGATTTTCATTTAGTTTTTGGCGAATCCTGCCGATGATGACGTCAATACTTTTATTTGAGCTATCTTCGTTTATGCTCTCACAGTTATAGATAAGCTCCTCTCTAGTAACCGCTCCGCCCTCTTTTAAAAGTAGATATTTTAAGATGTCATATTCTGCGGCAGTTAAATTTAAGACGCTGCCTTTAAATAAAATTTCATGTTCAAATTCTTTTAAAACCAGGTCCTTATTTAAATTTCTCGCCTCACTTGCTGGGGTGATACTCTGCCTTCTTAGATGACTTTTGATACGAGCCAAAAGCTCTTGTGGGTCATATGGCTTTGGCAAATAATCATCTGCTCCGTTATCAAGAGCATTTACCTTATCCGTTATATCATGCCTTGCACTTGATATGATAATAGGAATATTGTGATTTTTCCTGATCTCTTTACAAACTTCTAATCCATCCATACCAGGCAATGTAAGATCTAGTATAACTAGGTCAAATTTACTTGTATTTAGCGTAGATAGTCCGATATATGGCTCTTCAGCAGTTACTACTTCAATATCGTAGTTTTCTAGATATTCAGTTAAAATTTCAGCAAGCTCCATATCATCTTCTATCATTAAAATTCTAGTCATGATCTTTCCTGTTGTAAATTTATTTTTAAGGATTATAGCAGATTAAGATTTTAAAAATTTAAAAGGGTTAAGAGCTGAAATTTCAGCTCTTAGATGATTATTTTATAACAAGACCTTGTATGATACCACCGCGATTTATCCACACTAGCGTCTTTTTACCTTTTGTATTTTTGATAGTATTTGCAAATGTTTGAAGATCTTTTATACTCTCTTCACCAACTTGCACGATCACATCGCCTCTTTCAAAGCCAAAGTCTTCAGCTTTTGAGCCAGATTTTACATCAGTTACTAGCACGCCTTGAGTATCTGGGCTGATTTTGTATTTATATCTTATCTCATCGCTTAGATTGCTAACGCTAAGTCCTTCGATGATAATGCTTTTTGCTATGTCTTTTGAATTGTGATCAGCGTTTGCAAGCTTGATTTTTGCATTCATTATTTTATTTGATCGCTCGTAAGTTATATCAACGCTGCTATTTGGAGTTAGTGAGCCAATGAAATTTTTAAGATCATTTGCGTTTTTGATAGCTTTATCATTAGCTGATATAACCAAATCGCCTCTTTTTAGCCCAGCCTCATCTGCTGGCATGCCTTGCTCTACGCCACTTATTAAAGCACCTTCTTTATTTGTGTAAAGCTCTTTTTGCTCATCAGTTAAATTTGCAATAGTAACGCCGATAAAGCCACGTTCGATCTTGCCATCAGTTATCAGCTTTTTAGCGATATCTTTTACCATATTTGATGGGATCGCAAAGCCAATGCCGTTATTGCCACCACTTTTTGAAAGTATGGCTGAGTTTATTCCAACCAAATAGCCCCTGCTATCAACCAAAGCGCCGCCTGAATTTCCTGGGTTTATAGAGGCGTCTGTTTGGATAAAATTTTCATATTGATTAAGTCCGATATTATCTTTATTTAGGCCTGAAATGATACCTTGAGTGATACTTTCACCAACGCCAAATGGATTACCTATTGCAAATACGACGTCTGCATCAAGCAGCTTTGATGAGTCCGCAAAAGTGATCGCATTTAGTCCGTTTGCTTCTATCTTTACGACGGCTAGATCGGTTTTTGGATCACTTCCTATTAGCTTTGCTTTATACTCTTTGCCGCCATTTGCAAGAGTTACAACTATTTGATCACTATCTTCTATAACGTGGTTATTTGTAACGATATATCCATCATTTGAGATGATAACGCCAGAACCAAGTGAAGTAGTTTTTTCTTTTTCTTTTGGTTTTGCAAAGTTAAATCCAAAAAATTCATTGAAGAAAGGGTCGTTAAACATCTGCTCAATGCCAGCGTTATTTACCGTTTTTGTAGTTGAGATATTTACAACTGAAAGCTTTGCCTGAGCGATCGAGTCATAATAAGAAAGTACGCTATTTTTATCGCTAAGTGGCGATACTCTCGTGATATTAGAGTTAGCTTCATTAAATTTAATATCAGCCCCCACTAAAAAAGAAGCTGCTACTAATGAAATTAGCACAATCTTTTTCATTTTTTTCCTTTAAACTAAAAATTTTTGTAAATTATAAATATAGTGAAAAAATAAAATCTTAACACTTTTTCTTGTTATTAAACAAAAATAAACTTGACTTGCATAGACTAAAGCTTTGTGATATAATCTGTATCAAAAAAATATAAGGAGAATATATGAGTGAAAGCTTATATGAGACTTTAGGGGTTTCAAAGGGTGCCTCAAGCGACGAGATAAAAAAAGCTTATAGAAAACTTGCCAGAAAATATCACCCAGACATCAATAAAGACCCTGGAGCAGAAGATAAATTTAAAGAAATAAATGCTGCTTATGAAATTTTAAGCGACGATAAAAAACGAGCTCAATACGACCAGTACGGTGACACTATGTTTGGCGGTCAAAATTTCCACGACTTTGCTAGTAGCTCAGCCGATATGGGCGATCTAAATGAAATTTTAAAGAATATCTTCTCAGGTGGCTTTGGCGGCGGTGGAGCTAAATTTAGCAGCGGATTTGGTAGTAATTTTGGAGGCTTTGACGGATTTAGTAGTGGTGGATTTGGCTTTGGCGGAGCTGATTTAGACGTAAATGCAAAAATTTCTATACCATTTGACGTGGCTGTAACTGGTGGCGAACATAAGATAAATTTTAATGGCGAAAGCATTAAGATAAAAATTCCAAGTGGCATAGAAGGCGGCGAGAAGCTTCGTGTAAAAGGCAAAGGCAAGAGCGCTGGTGGTCAAAAAGGCGATCTTATACTTGCTATTAGCGTTGAGCCAAGCGACGAGTATGAAAGAGTCGGAGACGATCTTTATAAAGATATAGAAATTCCACTAAAAACTATGCTTTTTGGCGGAAAAGTCGATGTGCATACTTACAAAAAAGATGTCACGATTAAGATCGCTGAGAACTCAAAAACAGGTACAAAGATCCGCCTAAAAGGATATGGTGTGCAAAATAGAAAGAGCGGAATTTATGGCGATCTTTACTTAAAAGCCAGGGTAAAACTTCCAAATATCAGTGAGCTTGATGAAGGCTTAGTAAAAGAGTTAAAAGAAAAATTACCGGAGTAAAAAATGCAAAATTATGAAGAACCACTTTTTTTAATAAGCGTTGTTGCAAAGGTTTTAAGCATACATCCACAAACTTTAAGACAGTATGAAAGAGAGGGACTTATCGAGCCATCAAGAACAGATGGCAAGATGAGGCTCTACTCACAAAAAGACGTTGATCGCGTAAAAACTATACTAAATTTAACACGCGAACTAGGTGTAAATTTAGCCGGCGTTGATGTGATACTTCAGTTGAAAGAAAAAATTGACGATTTAGAATCAACTATTGATGAGCTAAATAAAAAATTGCACGAAGCTACCAGTCAAACTAGCACAAAAAGATCGCTCGTAAAAAGAAAAAATAGCTTTGATCTAGTCTTTTATGAAGGTAAAAAATAATTTATGGAACAAATTTTAGAAGGTTTCTTGCTTGTTGCAGCGATCTCAGTCGCATTAAACGTCATTTTTAAGAAATTTCAGATACCAACCATCATCGGCTACATCGTAACTGGTACGCTTATATCAGAATTTTTCAACCTAAAAAGCAATGATGAAATTTCTCATATCGCGGAATTTGGTATCGCATTTTTGATGTTTACCATTGGGCTTGAGTTTAGTTTTAAACACTTAATGGGCATGAAAAAAGAGGTCTTTTTAAATGGCGGCTTACAGGTTTGTTTAAGTGGCTTTATAATGGGCGTTATGCTTTATTATACCCTTCACTTAAAAGACGAAACAGCACTTATTGCAGGCCTTGCACTTGCACTCTCATCAACTGCGATCGTGCTAAAGACGCTAAATGATAGTGGCGATGTGAGTAAAATTTACGGTAGAAAAGCACTTGGAATTTTACTATTTCAAGATATTGCCGTCATTCCTATTTTACTTATGATTGATATGTTTAGCTCACAAGATGCCTCGATAAATGAGCTTTTACTAAAGACATTTACAAGTGCGATTATTCTTATTGTTGTGCTATTTTTACTTGGTAAATATGTCATCAACTGGATATTTTATAAAGTTATTCAAACAAATTCGCAAGAGGTTTTTATAGCTACGATTTTGTTTATGGTCGTTGGCTCTAGCACTTTAGCTCACTTCTTTGGCTTCTCATACTCTTTGGGTGCATTTTTGGCCGGTATGATGATGGCTGAGACGCAATATAAACACCAAATCGAAGTTGATCTTATTCCTTTTAGAGATTTGCTCTTAGGGCTATTTTTTATAACCGTTGGTATGCAGATAAATTTTGCTGTCGTCATCTCAAACATCTGGCTTGTTCTTGGCCTAGTATTTAGTGTCATGGTGATAAAAGCAGTTGTTGTTTTTGCTATCTTAAACATCTACTTAAAGCGAAGAGTTGCTGCAAAAACCGCGCTTAGTGTTTGTCAAATAGGCGAATTTGCACTAGCTGTTTTTGGACTAATGACTACTAGAAATTTACTTGATATACAAACTGCTCAAATTTTTATCGCAGCCTCAGTTGTGTCGATGTTTGCTACACCTTTTATACTTAAAAAACTAGACGCGATAGCAGACCTCATAGAACGTGAGATCGTTGTTGAACCGAATGAAACTCTAAAGCCGCAAAAAATAAAAAATCACATCGTAGTCTTTGGCTATGAGAGACTTGGACAAGAGGTCGTTTTGAGACTAAAAGAGACAAAGCTTTTATATCTTGTGCTTGATAATGATATTAGTCTAGTTGAGCTTGGTAGGAGCCGCGGAGAAAATGTATTTTTAGGTAACGTTCTTCAAAGCCACACACTTGAAAATGCCTGCTTAAGCGATGCAGCTGCTGTTATTATAACTGTTAACAATGAGCAAAGAGTGGAGCTCATCGCGCAAAAGATAAAAGACTACGGCGTAAATACCCAAACTATAATAAAAATAAATGGTGAGGGCAATAAAGATATTTTTGGTGAGCTAGGTAAAAATTTTCACCTAATAAACGAAGAGCGTGTCATGGCAAAAACACTCGTACACGAGGCTCTTCAATGCAAAATCGATCATGATATAAGAGCGTAAAAGTATAAATTTATCCTAGAATTTTACGAGTTTATGCTAATTTTAAAATAATCTTTTAAAAATAACTTTTACAAGCAATGAGCAGGCCTAAGTCTCTAGGCTCTACTCATTTCTTAAAGTTTGAAGCACATTTACTTCCGTGGATTTTTTAGCTGGGTAATAAGACGATATAGCCACGATAAATACAGCTCCAACTATAATAAGCACAAGATCGATGGTTGAAAGCTCGAGTGGTAGTTTGCTTGAGCCATAAACGTCAGCTGGCAGGTCTATGATATTAAAATTTCCAAGTAAAAATAGTCCTAAAAAGCCAAGCGCTAAGCCAAATATAATGCCACCGCCCCCGATTACTAGCCCTTGATAGAAAAAGCTTCTTTTTATCTCACTTTTACTAGCTCCAAGTGCAAGAAGCAAGGCGATCTCTTGCCTGCGGTTCATCACTGTCATTAGCAGCGAGCTTATGATATTTAGCGACGCCACAAGGATAATAAGCATCAAAACGATAAAAAGTGCTCGTTTTTCAAGTGCAAGCGCTGAAAAAAAGTTGCCATTTTGCTCCCACCAGCCAATGGCAACCGTGCCAGCTGGAAGTCCCTCACGCACTCTTTTTATATCATCAAATGGCTTACTTGAAAAGATATGAATTCCATCATAAACGCCTTTTGGATAGTCTAAAATTTTCCTCAAAGCATCAACTGAAGTATATGAAAACGCCTTATCGTAGGCGATTAGCCCAGATGTAAATGAGCCACCGATATCAAAGCGCTTCATCTTTGGCGTTAGAGAAAAGCCAGCAGGATCAGCCTTTGTAAAGATAAGCGTTAGTTTTTCATCGTTTCTTAGTCTAAACTCACTCGTTATGCCACTTCCCACAAGTATCTCAAAACCATCTAGCTCTTTATCTTTTAAAGCTTCATTTACGACTGAGTTTATCTGTTTTTCATCTTTAAAATTTACGCCATAAACCAGTCCGCCCTCAAGCGCATTTGCCGAGCGATAAATGACCTGTGTGCTTATAAATGGACTAAATTTAAGATCACTAAATCTAGCCTTTAGCTCATCAACAAAGTCATCATCAATAGAGCCTTTAAAAGCACTTTGAACGGTTATAGGATAGTTCATCGTAAAAAGTTTGCGTTCAAATTCTTTGTCAAATCCATTCATAATCGCCATTGCAACGATCAAAACCATAAGTCCTATGCTAACACCAAGAAAGGCAAGCAAGGCACTTAGAGTGATAAATGGCTGAGTTTTATCAAATCTTAAATATTTAAAAAGTAGGTACTTTGGTAAGCTTGTCATCAAATAGCCTTTAAAAGATTAAGGCGCTTTTGGCGCCTTAAAAGTAGAAATTTTAAGCAAATATGCCTTTTTTAGGGCCACTTTTTCCATGGCAATCTTTATATTTTTTACCGCTTCCACAAGGGCATGGAGCGTTTCTTGGTATCTTTTTTTCAGGCGTAAATTTATCATCCTCGCCTTGATTGTTATAGCTCAAATGCTCATTTTCAGCATTTTGACTAGCTTCAAGCATCATTTTAGCTTGCTCCTCTTGCTCCTCACGGCTCTTAAATCTTACAACCTGAAGCGTCTTAACGCTCTCACTTTTTAGCCTGCTAACTAGCTCCATAAAGAGGTTATAGCTCTCTTTTTTGTACTCTACAAGCGGATCTTTTTGATTATATCCTCTAAGGCCGATACCAGTTTTTAGGATATCCATTTGATAGAGATGCTCTCTCCACGCATTATCAAGCACTTGAAGGTATAAAATTTTCTCTATCTCTTTTCTTTGATCTTCATTTAGCACGCTCATTTTTTCGTTATATCTTGCTTCAAAAATTTGCGCAAGCTTTTCTATTAGCTCATCATACTCTAGGCCTTTTAACTCGCTCTCGTCTATCTCTTCGCCACAATCTGCAAGAATGATAGAGCATAAATTTTTAATATCAAAGTCATCTTTCAAGCCGCCATGGAAAATTTCAGCCGTATCAAGTAAATTTGCAGCGTACTCTTTTCTATTTTGAGCTATCTTTTCGCTCATGTCATAGTTTTTATCAAGTAGCTCGTCGCGGTATTTATAGATAGTTTTTCTTTGCTCGTTTGCCACATCGTCATACTCAAGTAAGTGCTTTCTAGCCTCAAAGTGCAAGCTCTCAACTTTCTTTTGAGCGTTTTCAACAGCTCTTGTTACCATGCGACTCTCGATACTCTCGCCCTCGTCGATACCGAGCCTATCCATGATCGCTTTTATGCGGTCACTACCAAAAATTCTTAAAAGATTATCCTCTAAACTTAGATAAAATCTACTCATACCAGGATCGCCCTGACGTCCAGCACGGCCACGGAGCTGATTGTCTATCCTTCTACTCTCGTGCCTTTCAGTACCTATGATATAAAGTCCGCCTAAATTTCTAACCTCATCATCGATCCTGATATCAACACCGCGTCCTGCCATATTTGTAGCGATAGTCACAGCGCCTTTTACACCAGCTTGCGCGATGATCTCAGCCTCTTTTTCATGATTTTTAGCATTTAGCACAGAGTGTGGGATACCAACTTTTTTAAGCATCTCATGAAGTACCTCACTGCGCTCAATACTTGCAGTTCCCACAAGCACTGGCTGACCTTTTTCATGAGCTTTTTTAACTTCGTCGATAACTGCTTTAAATTTCTCATTTTGAGTTTTATAGATAAGATCGTTTTGATCGATCCTCTTAACTGGCAGGTTTGTAGGGATCGAGATAACTTCAAGGTTATAAATTTGGGAAAACTCAGTAGCCTCAGTCTGAGCCGTACCAGTCATACCTGCAAGCTTTTTATACATCCTAAAGTAGTTTTGGTAGGTTGTATCGGCTAGCGTTTGGCTCTCTTCTTGGATTTTTACGCCCTCTTTTGCTTCAAGCGCTTGGTGAAGCCCCTCACTAAAGCGTCTACCTTCACTTAAGCGTCCAGTAAATTCATCAACAATGACTACCTCGCCATCTTTTACGACATAATGAACGTCTTTTTCAAAAAGATTGTGAGCTTTTAGAGCTTGATCTAGGTGGTGGCTTAATATGGCATTTTCAAGGTTATATAAATTTTCAACACCAAATAATTTTTCAGCCTTGCTTATACCAGCTTCTGTGATCATTATCGTTCTATTTTTTTCATCAACTATAAAGTCACCTGTTGGCTTTGAGCCTGGCACGTTTGGATCGGCTGGAGTGCCTCTAGTAAGCTGTTTTGCGACCTGGTCAGCTCTTATATAGCCATCAAGCGTGCGGTTTGTTGGACCTGAGATTATAAGCGGTGTTCTAGCCTCATCTATCAAGATACTATCGACCTCGTCCACGATAACGAAGTTATGGCCTCTTTGCACCTTCTGGCCAGCTTCAAATTTCATATTGTCACGTAAATAATCAAAGCCAAATTCTGAGTTTGTGCCGTATGTTATGTCTGCGTTATACGCAGCTTGTCTTACGTTATCATCGTATCCGCCACTTAGTATCACATCAACGCTTAAGCCTAAAAAGTTATAAAGCTCGCCCATTTGCGTAGCGTCACGCTTTGCAAGGTAGTCGTTTACTGTTACTACATGCACGCCTTTGCCACTCATCGCGTTTAATATAACTGGTAAAGTCGCCACCAAGGTCTTACCCTCGCCAGTTTTCATCTCAGCGATCCTACCCTCGTTTAGCACCATACCGCCGATTAACTGTACGTCAAAATGGCGCATCTTAAGCACCCTTTTGCTAGCCTCTCTAACGATCGCAAAAACATCATTTAAAATTTCATCTAAAGTGACTTTTTCTTCGACGACTTGGGATTTAAGCTCGTTAAATTTTATCTTAAGCTCATCGTCGCTCATCTTCTCATAAGTTGGTTCTAGCGCATTTATCTGCGCCACACGTTTTATGTATTTTTTGACTTCTCTATCGTTTTTGGTGCCAAAAATCTTTCTAAATACCGATGAAATCATTATTTTACCTTCCTAAATTTTTAAACTTTGGATCTTAGCATAGTTTAACTATTTATTTAATTAAACTGGGCTAGAATACGCCAAAAAAGGATAAAAAATGAGAAAATTTCTAGTTGCATCTCTCATCGCAGTTTGCTCATTTGGTGCTGGCTTAAATTTCAAAAGCCTGCAAAGTGACTTTACGCAAACTGTTTTTAGCGAAGGCAAAAGCATAAATTACAAGGGTAGATTTTACGCAAAAAATGACAATACTGCACTTTGGATATATGAAAGTCCAACACCAAAGAGAATTTATTTTAACAAAGAGCGTGTGATCGTGATTGAAGACGAGCTTGAGCAAGCCATCATTTCAAAGCTTGATGATACGCCAAATTTGACGCAAATTTTAGCTCATGCGGAGCAAATTCAGCCGACACTTTATAAGGCGATATATGACGGAGTTGAGTACTTTATAACCATTAAAAACACTCTTCCAACGACGATTGACTATAAAGATAAACTTTCAAATAAAATAAAAATAACCTTAAGCAACCCAGTAAAAGACGCGCTCATACCACAAGAGACGCTAACCCCTGTCATTCCTCAGGGTTACGACATTGTAAATCAATAAATTTGGCTAGCTTTAGCCAAATTTACTCACTTCTCTCCAAAATCTTTTCCAAATTCCTGCACGTTATTTAGATCAATAGGCTTTTGAACTACATCATTTGGATCTGGCGAGATGATGATCTCATTGCCCTTTTTCTTCTTTTCTGGTTTTGTTACAATCTCTTCATTAACGCTTGGATCGGAGCATAAATTTTGGCTTTTTATTGCTTTTATGATCTCGCTTAGCTCAAGATTATTTATCACTTTTATATTTAAGATAAGCACATCATCGATATCAAGAGAGTGCTTTTTGGCTGCGTATTTTATGAAAAGCTCTTTAAATTTCTCTTTTCCCATTGAGGTTAAAATATCTTCCACGTAAAAGCTACCAACTATTATGTTTAAAGCATCAAGCACGTACGCTTCATTTTCTTCAACATCACGTCCGACAACTTCAAGGTTCATATTTATCTTTTTTGTTAAATTTTGTCCAGCTTTTGAATAAATATCTGTTTGAAAATCTCTTACTTTTAGCACGTCTGCAAATGCAAAAACACAAAAAGTAAGGCTTAAAAATAGCTTTTTCATAAATTCTCCTTAATATGCAAAAATACGTTTTCTTGGTAAAATTTCTTAACTTCGTCGTCAATTTTAACCACTTTTCTTAAATGCTGCCTAAAATCACTTTTTTTATCATAAAAAAGTTTTAAATTTTTAGGACTTACTGCACGAGAAAGTGCGACGTAGAGTTGTCCTTTGGCAAAAATATGGTTGATATTGCAAATGAGCGAGTTTATGCTCATTCCTTGGGACTTGTGGATAGTTAGAGCGTAAGCGAGCTTAAATGGAAACTGATAGAGTGACGCCTGTACATTTTCTTCGATCTCATCTTCATTTAAATTTAACGAACTAAATATATAAGCGGCTTTTTCTATCTCGCAAATTTCGCCGCTATCCTTTTTCACGATCACACTTGAAATGGCGCCATTTTCTTTTAAAATTTGCATGATCTTGCCTTGCTCACCGTTATAGTACTCGCCCCATTTATTTGACGTAAAGATAATCTTAGCGCCTATCTTCATCTCCAAATCCCTTGAGATATTTAGTGTATTTGCCCATTTTTCAAATTCTTTTTTATCTAAATTTTCATCCAAAATGTTCACATATGAGTTTGAAATTTCAAGTGGCGCGCCAAGCTCTGAAAGCCTCTTTTGATTTAGCATTTCAGCCTCGGCATTTCTGCCAAAAAGCACGCTCGTATCATCATCTGGCTCTATCTTGGTCACTCTTAAACTCTCTATATAGCTCATTATTTCATCATCTAGCTCGCCAACTCTAAGACGAGAGAGAATCTCATAAAATTTAAGATCGTTTGTACGTTTTGAGACTAGTAGCTCAACATTTGTAAATTTCATCTCCTCCCACGCACTGGAGTTAAAGGCGTATAAGAAGTTAAAAAGTTTGCTCTCATTTTGCTCTTTTTGCACGGGTGGGAGCTGATAAAAGTCGCCCACTATAAGCACCCTGCCCTTAAATTTAGATGTAAGCAAGCGGTATCTTATCATCTCCATTAAATCTGAGCTCACCATTGAAATTTCATCAATTACAAGCAGATCGCAGGCATCTAGCATATTTCGTAGCTTGCTTAGCTTATCTTTTTGGCGGTAGTCAAGCCGTCTTAGCTCCTCGTAGTCCTTGCAGTAGCCAAATTTAAAAAAGCTATGCAAGCTAACTCCCCCAAGGCTAACAGCACTTATGCCAGTTGAGCCAAGGATGACGACATTTTTAAAATTTTCTTTGTAGTATCTGATGATGGAGGCGGTTAGATAGCTCTTGCCAACACCGCCGCCGCCTGTTAAAAAGACGTTTGAGCGAGATAAAATTTCTAAAATTTGCTCTTTCATCTACTCAAACATCTCTGGGCGATACTCGAAGTGCATCGTATCAAAGTGCTTCCAGCGTCCACCCCAGATAAATTTATGTTTTTCAAAAACACGCACTATCTTTTCAGGGATGAGGTTTTGGTAGCCCTTGCTCCACTGCCAGTAGTGGCTCTTTTTTACATTTATATCAATCGCGATACCGTAGCTGTGCGCACTTAAGCGATTTGTATCAGCGATGATGCGCCACTTAAATGTCCCACCTGGATCTTTTAAATACTCGAGCAAACTCATATCATGTTTTACCATCTCATTTAGCTCGTTGCTAACCTCTTGCAAGGCAGCTGCAGCTCCATTTTTAGAGTTAAATTTTAAAGGTAAATTTAAAAAATCTTTTAGCCAAACGACATCTACTAAATTTGCTTTTGCCTCGCTCTCGCTTGAGCCATAAATTTTGCCTAAAAATTCATAATTTCTACATCTGCCAGCATCGCTTAGTGCGGTGCTAAGCGGCGAAAATGCAGCGTAATCAAGTGCATTCATATCCTCTATATCGGCCCCAGTGCTACACTCATCATCTTTTTGTTTAAAGTCATCATAGACAAATATTGTTCCATCACCGAATTTGACCAAATTATCCTCAACCTTAACATCATAAGCCCTTTGTAAAGCTGAAATTTTTCTAGCTTTATCGCTTATTACATTTTCGGGCTTTATCACATTTATAGAATCAACCTTTGAAATGAGCAAATTTGAGTTTTGTATATCGCTTCTGTTTTGTCCGATATTTAGCGTAGTTACTGCCGTAGCACCGATTAATGCCCTGCCGTTATTTTCGGTTTTTAGTCCCCAAGCATCATGCACCACATATATATCATCGCCCTTGTATCCAGCATAAAGCATGATATGTCCTGGCAGATGCACAAGCGTAAGATATGGCACGCCCTTTTCTTTTATCTCTTTTGTCTTAGCGGCGTTACTAAGTCCTTTTAGATCAAATTTTTGTCCCATATTTGCTTGAGCTCTTGAGTTTCTAGGCAACCACACGCCAAAACTTGCTAGTAAATCTTTGGTAAAAAGCGAGCAATCCCTTAGCTTATCGACCCCGCCCCAACCATAAGGCTGAGTAAGAAGAGAGCTAATAAGTGTTTTTAGATTTGAGTCATTAAATTTAAGAGGAAAAAGAGCGCCAACAGGCTTTGGCAACACAAATTCTCTCAAGAGATTTCTTACATAAATTTTTCCGTAGTAGTTTTTACTATCCTGAGCCAAAACAGGCAGTATCGCTCCGACTCTTGAATAAAATAAAAAATTTCCGGCCTTGTCATAAACTGGCATCTTGTCCGTTTTTATAGTCACAAAACTTGACTTTTGATAGGCATTTGCCTCATCATCGCTTATAAATTTTATATCCTCGACTTTTACCCAGCCCCAAACCGCATCATCGCTAACAAACGCCCATGCCCTGTCTTTAGAAAGATGTGAGACAAAAAGTGGATGAGCAATGCTTAGGGTTGATTCTTGCAGATAATCAAACGGATAGCCTTCTCCTGGAGTTTGCGGATTTAAAAATATCGGCTCATCGGTTGGAAAATTTCTTAAAGCTGTGTTTGCCGAAGTTAGGGCATAAGCAGAGATGCTTGAAAGAGCTGAAAAATTTGCATTATCCTTTTGTGCGTCAAACCAGCTTTGTGGGATCTCTCTAAAATTTGAGCCAAAATACTTTCTCTTTTCACTTGGTTTATATATATTAAATGCCCAAAAGACATCGTTTGGATTAAATTTTACGCCCCTTAATGTAAAAACCTTAAACCTTCTTTTTAAAATTTCTTCTTGGTCAAAACTTGCACTTTGTATATTTTGCGGTAGCGACGAGGCATCTTGCTTCATTTCAAAATCAAGCAAACTAATGCGTTCATTTGGCCTATATACATTTTCATCCGGTAAAGAATTTTGCACACTTGGCTTTGGCTGGGTCTGCGAACATCCCAAAAACAAAGCAACACTAAACGCTAAAAATATACCTTTTTTCAACTTTTTTCCTTATCCTTAAAAATAGCTTCGACGATCAAAACAAAAATGTAAAACATCTTTTCATCGTTATTTTTGCAAATTTGCTTCATAGTCTCATTCTCGCTTTTTACTTTTATATCGTTTGAGTTTTTCTTTGAAACCTCACCCACTTTTACATCATTGAGAGCATTTACAAAACCTTACCACGACGCACTTAAAGATTACCTCAAGCATAATGTTGTCTTTTAGTTTATCAGACATCAAGCCCTGCTATCTCATCTTCGCCGTAAACTAAAATTTCATTTTCTTTTAGCAGTTTTGCTGTGATGCCATCGCCTAAAATAAGCCTCTTACTAAAACTCCCGTCATAAATTTGCCCACTTCCACAACTTGGACTTTTTGATTTTAAAATAGCCTTTTTGCAGCCATTTAGCTTGGCTATTCTTAGACAAATTTCTGCTCCACTTTTAAAATTTTCGCTCACATCTTTACCTGAAAATTTACAAATAACTGCGCCATTTTTCATCTCAGCTGGCTCTCTTGGCGTGCTAAGCCCACCATAAACCTCTGGACAAACAAAAAGCAGATGATATCTCTTTGAAATTTCATCTAAAACATCTTTATTTAAGAGATTATTTTCGCCGTTAAATTTACAATTTATGCCGACTAGGCAAGCACTTATTAAGATTTTTTCTCTCAAAGTCCAGCTTCTTTTAAAAGTTCACCAGCATAAATTTCTCGGAGTTTGCTTGAAATTTCTCCCACTTTTGCGCCATTTATCGCCTTGCCATCAGCATAAACGACTGGCAAGAGTATGAGCGTCGCAGCCGAGATAAAGACTTCATCAGCGCCATAAACTTCATCCATGCTAAATTTTCGCTCCTCTATCTTAAGGCCAATATCTTTAGCAATCCTTAAAAGTCTCATACGGCGAATTCCTGGCAAAATTTCATTTGAAAGTGGCTTAGTAATGAGGGTTTTGCCCTTGATGATAAAAGCACTTGAGCTACAGCCCTCTGTGACAAAGCCATTTTCCACCATAAAGCCCTCGTCTGCGCCTTTTTTGTGAGCTTCATTTTTAGCATAGCACTGAGCTAGAAGCGAGATAGACTTGATGTCACGCCTTTTCCACCTGATATCCTCGACACTTACGACTTTTATACCAGTTTTTGCAGCAGGATTGTTTAAAATTTCACTCTCGTAGCAAAAGATAAAGACGCTTGGTGTTAAATTTTCTATGAAATAGAAATTTCTAAATGCCACGCCTCTTGTTACTTGCATGTAAATTCCGCCTTCTTTTAAGGCATTTTTGGAGATTATCTCGTTTAAGATCGCTTCAAATTTTTCCTTTTCGTAGGGCAAGCTTATATCTATCTCATTTAAGCTTCTTTCAAATCTTGCCCAAAATCCATCTTTATCAACCATTTTTGAATTTATCACAGGCACAACCTCATAAATTCCATCGCCAAATATAAATCCTCTATCAAAAGCACTAACTTTTGCCTCGTCTTTTTGCAAAAATTCTCCATTTAAAAAGACGGTTTGTAAAGCTTGATCTGCCATTTTTAGCTCCTTAAATTTTGGGCAAATTGTATCTAATTTTGTTTGAATTTATAGATTCTTAGATATAATGAGCCAAAATTTCAAAGGTAAAAAGTCTATAAAAAATGCAAGAAACTTTAAAAGATAGAATCATAAAAAACGTTTTTTTTGTTTCAAAACAGCCAGTTTTATTTAGGGATCTACTTGAAGCAAATGCCCTTTTTAACGAAGGTATGCTAATAGATGGAGCAAAGCTAAATTTTAGATTTAATCACATCAAGCTCTATCAGATTTATGCACTTATCTGTTTTGTCATTTTATTTCCATTGTTAATCATCACGCATCATTTTTTAGCAAAAACTGACGCACACATATCTATAATAGCGACTGCTGTCGTCACTTCGGCCGTTTTCATTGGCTTTGATATGTTTAAAGTTTGGGCAAGAAGAGAGATAAGCCACGATCTTATCAAAAAAGCCTGGAGTGTGCATTTTCCTTATTTTAGCTATGAAAAATACTCAAGCAAGGTCGAAGAAATTTATAATACTGCTATAAAAAACGACATATCAAAAAAAGATTTAGAACAATATATATATGAAAAGCTAATCTCTCAAAAAGAAAGTAATTAGCAAGTTAAAATATGCTTTGTTTATTGAGCTAATTTTATTTTTGTGCAGTTATATACAAAATGGCTATATTATTTGCCAATATAATTGAATCGCAAAAATTTAGATGAGAATAAATAAAGCTTTAAATGTTTCGTTATTTCCATTGGCGCTCTTGCATATTGTTTAAAATTTGATTTTTATAACGTAAATTTTCAAGCTTTATATTAAGAGCTCTATTTTCCTCTAAAAGCATATCTCGTTTACCGCTTATGTCAGCTATATCTCTACTTATATAATAAATTTGATTTGCTATGTAAATTTTTGGCAAAAATATAGCTAGAGCTATAAAAACAGCTAAATAGACCATCACTAATGTCTTAAAGCTTAAATTTACCTCACGTTTTTGCTCCTCGTCGTGAAGTGTTAGCAGCTCTTCTTTTTCTTGCATTTTTATCCCTTTATCTTAAAAACCCGCAGTTTTGCGCTCTTGCTTCGTGAGTTTATCTTTAGCTCATTTTGGCTTGCTGTTAGTGGCTTTTTGGTTAAAATTTCTCCTAGTTCGTGATTGTTTCCGCATTCACATCTATAGACGCCAGGTAGGCAGATACAGCTATTTGCCCATTTTTTAAAGCGTTCTTTTACGATCCTATCTTCAAGCGAGTGAAACGTAATAATTGCCACAAGACAATCTTTAAACCCACATTTTTCTATACTATCAAGCAAATTTATTAGCTCATCTAGCTCACCATTTACCTCTATCCTGATCGCTTGAAAGGCAAGTATTGCAGGGCTAACTCCGCGCCCTTTTATCTGGGCTGTACCTATTAAATTTGCAAGCTCTTTTGCACTCGTTATCTTGCCTAAATTTCTAGCATTTATAATTTTATTTGCAATCCCAACAGCATTTTTTAGCTCGCCATAATCTCTAAAAATTCTAACCAACTCATCAAAAGAGTATCCATTTACAACGTCATATGCGCTAAAATTTCGCTCTTTGTCCATTCTCATATCAAGAGTACTTGAGCCAAGACCAAAGCCCCTATCGTCTTTATCTATCTGAAGTGAGCTAACACCGATGTCGGCCAAAATTCCTCTAACATTTAAAATTTCTTCTTGACTTAGCTTGCTAGTCAATTCAGAGAAGTTACTTTTATAAATTTTAACCCTATTGCCAAATGGCTCAAGTTTTTTTAGTGAAAAATTTATAGCTTCGTTATCTCTATCACAGGCAATTAAATTTAAATTTTTATTTTGAGACAAAATGGCGCTAGAATGTCCGGCATACCCAAGCGTGCAATCTATAAAGTTTCCATTCAGATTTTTAAAAAAGGATAGAACTTCATCAAGTAAAACACTGATATGTGGACTTTGCAACACTGCCTCTTTATAGTAAATAGTGTGGAAAATTTATCGAAATTTTACTTAAAAAGCTATCATTACACAAAATTTTACATAAATTTTAAGATAGCTTAAATATAATCGCTTAAATGTAGGAGAAAAAATGGAGCTAGAACACTCAATAAATGAGATAAAAACAATATCACTTTCTATGTTTAGAAAGAATTTTTTTGGCGTCTTTCACGGCTCAATTTCAGCAAGAGTCGAAAAAAATCAATTTATAATCAATAAACAAAATGCCATTTTTGATAATTTAAAGGATGATGACTTGACACTTCTTTCATCAAAAAAAGACTATCGTTGGAATGAAGCTAGTCTTGATGCTGATATACACTTAAATATTTATAAAAATATAAATGAGGCGAGATTTGTTTGCTACGCGATGCCACCATACGCAACTGCCTACGCAATGAAACATGAAAAAATTGTACCGAAAGATTATTTTGGGTATATGAGATTTGATAAAATTTCTGTTTATGATCCAAAACAATATGATGACTGGTATGAACGTGCAGAAACTGAAATTTATAGATATATGCTAGAAAAAAACACAAACATTATTATCATTAAAGGATATGGCATTTATGCCTACAGTAGAAGCCCTCAGCTTCTTGCAAAAGAGATAGCTTTACTAGAAAATAGCTGCAAATTGCTTCATTTAACTAGTGGTTATAGCGATTATAGTATTTAAAATTTTGCTAACAATACTAAAAAATTGTTAGCAAAATCCTCCACAAAGATATTTTTAAAGCCCCTATTTTAAGCTTATTTAAGGCAATTTTATATAATATATCATACAAATTTCGTTAGTCTTTTAAAGGAAAATTTAATGTTGTCTTGGATGCAAAAACATAAAAAATACCTAGTTGTTACCATTTGGGTAAGTACAATAGCCTTTGTTGGAGCAGGCTTTGTAGGCTGGGGAGCATATGATTTAAATAGCAATCGAGCCACTTCAGTTGCAAAAGTAGGACACAGAAATATAAGCATTCAAGAACTGCAACAAAAATACGATAGTTTGTATCAATACTACAATAATCTTTTTGATGGTAAATTAACGCAAGAAAAGGCTAATGAGTTAGGATTACAAAATGCTGCACTTCAGGCTACAATTCAAGAGAATTTACTGTTAAACTTTGCAGACGATATAGGTCTTAGTGTTAGCAAAGATGATATTTTAAAATATATAATCGTTGATCCAACATTTCAAAAAGATGGTGCTTTTGATAAAAATTTATACTACGATATTTTAAGAAGGGCCAGAATAAATCCAACCGATTTTGAAGAAAATTTAAAACTAACAATACTGCTTGATAAGCTTAGAACTATTTTAAATTTACCAGCAAATAAAGAAGACATTGCAATGATGGAAGCAAGCTTTTTTATGCAAGATAAATTAGCAATACAGATAATAAATGCTAATCAAAGTGATATAAAAATAGATGAAAAAGAGCTAAAGGATCTTTGGGAAACAAATAAAAACAACTATATGACAAAGACTATATACGGTCTAGAAACATACTTTATAGAGTCAAATAAAAATGATGTAAATCAAACTACTTTGAGTGACTACTACAACGAAAATAAGGAGAGATATAAAGGCTCTGATGATAAGATCAAATCATTTGACGAAGTAAAGACTGAAGTTGTCAAAGACTACAATATCGAAAAAAGTAAGACTGATGCTTTAAAAAAATATACCTCTATCAAAAAAGCTGAGCTTGCAACAAATGGATTTGTTAGTATAAATGAAGATAATGCAACATTCTCACTTGATGAAATAAAAGGGGCAAAAGTTGGTGAGGTTATAAAACCATTTACATATAAAGATGGATATTTAATAGTTAGGGTAAAAAGTATAACTCCTCCACAGCCTATGAGTTTTGAACAAGCAAGAGCAATGGTACTTGAAATTTACAAAGATAAAAAGAAAAAAGAAAACTTAACAACTATGGCAAAAGAGTCTTTACAAAATTTCAAAGGAACTGATATAGACTTTATCAGTAGAGATATAAATAGCTCTATCTCAGGACTAAATGAAAGTGAAACTAGAGCTTTTGTTTCTCAACTTTTTGAAACTAACAATAAAAAAGATTATGTTATATTAGAAGATAAGGCCGTTATATACGATATTTTGGAACAAAGGTTGCTTGTAGATAATATAGACAATAACTATAAGCAAATAACACGGCAAAACGTTACAATGCTTAAAAATAATGAGCTAATAAAAGATTTAACAAACAAACTAAAAAAATACTATGAAATTAAAGAATATATCAAAAGGTAATTTATCTTGAGTACAAAAATTTTAGGTATAGATATCGGCTCTTTCCAGATTTGTGCAGTAATAGCACAACATGACGAAAATGGTATTAAGATAATTGGAATTGGAACTGAAAAAACACAAGGAATAAGAAAAGGCGTTATAACCAATATTGAGCAAGCTGCAAAGTCTATAAAAAATGCATTAATAGAAGCACAAAGAGTTGCTGGAACACGCTATGAAAAAGTCATAGTTTCTATTTCTGGTGCGTATACAAAAAGCGTTGACAGTAGTGGTGTAGTAAATATACCAAATCATGAAATAGGCATAAAAGAGATCGAGCGTGCTATGCAAATGGCCGATCATACAGCTGATATACCTCATGAATATGAAAAATTACATGTTCTTCCTTATAATTTTAAAGTAGATGGGCAAGAACATATTGAAGATCCAATAGGCATGAATGGTAGTAGGCTAGAAGTACAAACACATATTGTTACAGTACAAAAATCATCTATTAGCAACCTAAGAAAAGCCGTAAATTTAGCAGGCGTTCAACTAGATAACATAGTTCTTTCAGGATATGCTTCTGCAATAGCAACATTAACAAAAGATGAGAAAGAACTTGGTGCCGCACTTGTTGATATGGGTGGTGCTACTTGTAATCTTGTAGTACATTCTGGAAATTCTATAAGATACAATGAATTTTTACCTGTTGGCTCAGCAAACATTACAAATGATCTTTCTATGGCTCTACATACACCTCTTCCAAAGGCAGAAGAGATAAAATTAGGTTATGGCGCTTTAATAAATAAGTCAGTTGATTTAATAGAGCTCCCGATCCTTGGAGATGAAACAAAAAGCCACGAAGTTTCACTAGACATAATATCAAATGTTATATATGCCAGAGCAGAAGAAACCCTTATGGTACTTGCTAAGATGCTAGAAGATAGCGGCTATAAAGATAGCATTGGTGCTGGAATAATACTTACTGGCGGTATGACTAAGCTAGAAGGTATTAGGGATCTTGCATCTGCGATATTTGATAAAATGCCAGTTCGTATAGCAAAACCAAAAGAAATGGATGGATTATTTGAAATTTTAAGAGACCCAGCAAATTCTTGTGCTATAGGGCTTTGTTTGTATGGTGCTGGTAATTTTAGTCCATACGAGATTGATTCTGAGAAAAAAATGAGATACCAAGGGGAAATAGCCTCAAAACCAAAAGCAAATTTTAGAAATGTTTTTGTAGAAGAAGAAAACATACAAAATTTTGGACAAGAGGTGCAGGATCCAAATGAAAAAGAGGATAGTTTTTCTGATAAAGATTTTGAATTAGAAATAGCAAATAAATCAAAAAATAAAGAAGAGCTTGCCAATATTGCAGATATTAGCAAACAAGAAAAAAAGCCAAATGCTTTTGCAAAATTTTGGTATAGTATTACACAATTATTTTAAGGAGAATTTCAAAAATGAGTAGCTTCACAGTAGAAGAAAATAAAAGCATCTATGGTGCAAAGATAAAGGTCGTAGGTGTAGGTGGAGGTGGTGGCAATATGGTCAACCACATAATAAGAGTTAATCCAAATTTAAATATAGATCTTATTGTTGCTAATACAGATGCTAAGGCTCTTGAAAATTCTCTTGCACATACAAAAATACAGCTTGGAGAAAAGACAACAAAAGGTCTAGGTGCAGGCATGAGACCTGAAATAGGAAAAGCCGCTGCTGAAGAGAGCTATGATGAAGTAAAAAGTGCACTTGAGACATCAGATATAGTTTTCATTGGTACAGGACTTGGTGGTGGAACTGGTACAGGTGCAGCTCCAGTAGTTGCTCAAGCTGCAAAAGATATTGGTGCACTAACAGTTGCGGTTGTTACTATGCCTTTTATGTTTGAAGGAAAAAAACGTAGAAAATTGGCTGATTGTGGCCTTGAAGAACTTAGAAAAGAAAGCGATTCTATTGTAGTCATTCCAAACGATAAACTCTTAACACTAATTGATAAAAATGCTGGTATAAAAGAAAGCTTTGAAATGGTCGATGAAGTGCTTGCAAGAGCCGTTAATGGTATGAGTACAATCGTGCTTGATTCAGGAAAAAGCGACATAAACCTAGACTTTGCAGATGTTAGAACGATTATGAGCCATAGAGGACTAGCTTTAATGGGTGTTGGCGAAGCAAGTGGAGAAGATGCAGCACAAGAAGCTATAAAAAATGCAATACAATCGCCGCTTCTTGATAACATGACAATAAATGGTGCATTTGGTATTTTAGTTCATTTTAGAATAAGCCCTAGTTGCCCACTAGCTGATATCAATAATGCAATGAGTATTATTCATGAGGCAGCAGATGAAGATGCTGAAATTATATTTGGTACAACAACTGATGACAAAATAGAAGATAATAAGGTTGAAGTTACAATAATAGCAACAGGTTTTCAAAGCTCACAAAAAGAAACTGAAAAAAAAGATGAAGTACAAACTTCTACTACAAGCGATATCATAAAAAAAGAGCGTATATTAAGACTTAAAAAAGTTAGTGGTGGATATGACGAAGACTATATGTCACAACTTGATGTGCCATCATTTATGCGCCATCAAATGGACTAATAAAAAACAAACTCCTTAAAATTTCTAGAGAGCTTTTGCTCTCTAGCTTATTAAAAATTTACAAACTTTCAAATCTAAAAGCTTAAAATTTAAACTCCAAGTTGTGCTTTTACAAAATCGCTTGCCATTTGTATATTCCACTCAGGCTCCCAAACAAGGTCTATCTCACACTCTTTGACGCCTTCTATATCAAGCACGGCTGTTTCTACCCAGCCAAGTATCATTTCGTGTAGCGGGCAAGATTTGGTTGAAAGCGTCATAGTAACTTTTGCTTTGCCATTTTCATCGCAGCTCGCATCATATATAAGTCCGAGCGAAACGATATCAAAGCCAACTTCTGGATCAACGATATTTGACAGTGCGTTATAAATTTTTTCTTTCATTTTTTATCCTTTAAAACCAGTAAATCTAAAAATATTTATTATATTTATCGATAGTAAAACTATACTAAGAGCTATAAACATCATACCAGCTTGCACTAAAATTTCTAGTTCAAAGCAAGTTGAGAGAAGATAGCAAAGAAGCGAGATAGCATTAAAAGCTATACCAAAATAGGCTATCTTTTTTAGTATCATGGCATCAAGAAGTGGCACTTTTACCTTTCCGACAAAAGGTGCTACGTAGTGATACCATATTAGAAATGGTGCGATCTTGTAAAGATGAGCTACGATAAAAGCAAACAAAAAGCCATATATTAAAAAATATGCAGCTAAATTTAATTTGCCTAAAGCTATAAAAACAGCAGCACCAAGCAAAGCAACCAACGAAAGCATGATATTTACATTCCAGTAATCATACGCCTTTCTAACGCGTTTTTTTAAAATATAAAGCGCTTGAGCTATAAAAAGTAAAGCTGCCACACATATTAACAAAATAGATAAATTTTCATTAAAAGCTAGTAAGATGCCACCCACAATATAGCATGCTAGTGAGGCCTTGCTAAGTGTAAATTTTAGATCGTGAGCCAATGCAAACATAGGTAAGAGTACGCTAGCAGCTCCAAGTATCACAAGAAATACAAAACCTAGCACAAAATAGACGTGAAATTTTAGTGTCATCTCAAAATCAAGCATCAGCGTGCCACTAAGTATCATAAGCAAGCAAAAACCAAGCGTTATTCCAATTACCAAAAAGATAGCTGAAACAAAAAGCGCAAAGGCCGCAAAGCTCTTTTTTTCATTATCCATAAAGCTTAGTGCATAAGTCGTAGCAAAAAAGGCAAGTGAGCAAAAAAGAAAAACTCCACTAATTTGTAAAATTTTAGCCTCAGAAAATAACATCCCGTAGCACATGCCCAGCAATGATAGACAAAAAATAGCCAAATTTAAAATAGCACCTTTTGCTGTAAAAAATGGCTTTTCTAAGATGACTGAAGTTAGCTGATAAAGTGCTCCGATGATAATACTCATAACAAAACCAACAAAAAATATATGCAAAAAACCAGCTGTATTTAGTGAGCTGATAGCATCAAAATCTGCATAAAAGAATGCCGGCACACTTAATGCTAAAAAGAAAATTCCAGCAATAAAATATCCACCGACTAACTTAAATGGTGGTGCGTAAGTATTTAAAAGCATCTTAGTGGCAAAGACTCGTATCTACGTCTTCTATGTTTGCACCGTCTTTTAGGCTAAAAATCATCTTTACAGCCCCACCATCTATATCTTCACGCTCTATGTCAAAGCTCTTATCTATCTTTGGTATAAGACCGGCTGGAAATTTATGATTTAGCATCATAATTTTTGTGTTTTTATCAGCAAATTTAATAGCGATTAATGCATTGACCATTGGCTCTGGCGGTACGCAAGGACGTGAATCAAAGCCAACAAAATTTACACCATTTTCACTAAATTTATAAAATGGCACGGTTGCACCATCGACATTAAACTGCTCTGCGTTTTTGAAAAAATCGCTCATTTTTTCTCCTTTTAATTTTGGAGAATTATACTCTGATTAAACTTTTCAAACTATTGATTTGCTTCAACAAAAGCTATTTTACGTAAGGTATAAATTCCTCGTATCCAAGCCTAGCCATATCTTCAAGCGGTATAAATTTAAGGCTAGCACCATTTATGCAATATCTTAGCCCACCCTTATCGCTTGGGCCATCGTCAAAGACATGCCCGAGGTGCGCGTCACTATTTTGAGACTTAACTTCGACCCTTTTCATCATAAACGAGTTGTCCTCCTTATATGAAAGAGCTGTTGTCGTGATAGGCTTTGTAAAGCTTGGCCAGCCACATCCTGCATCAAATTTATCTGCACTTGAGAAAAGTGGCTTTCCGCTCGTTATATCTACATAAATGCCTTTTTGATCAAATTTATCATACTCACTGCTAAATGGCCTCTCAGTCGCTGCTTCTTGCGTCACGGCATACTGCTCGCTACTTAAATTTTTCTTTAGCTCATCTTTACTAAGCGGCTTAAATTTCGCTTCATCGTAAAGCGGTTTATCAGCTAAACCTAGATCGATATGACAATATCCAAAAGGATTTTTATCAAGATAATCTTGATGATACTCCTCACCTAAGACGAAATTTTTAAGTGGCGCTACCTCAACCACGATCTTATCTTTAAATTTCTTTTGCTCTATTTTCATAAAGCTCTCTATCGTTGGCAGATCACTTTCGCTCACATAGTAAATTCCGCTTCTATACTGCCTACCGACGTCATTGCCTTGTTTATTTAGCGATGTCGGGTCGATTACTCTAAAAAAATGAGCCAAAATTTCAGCCAAAGCGACTCTATTTTCGTCGTATTTTACATAAAGTGCCTCAGCATGATCGCTCTCATGAAGCTCGCGGTAGCTAGTATTTTCGCTCTTGCCATTTGCATAGCCTACCTTTGTATCCACTACGCCAAATATCTTTTTAAAATATCCCTGCATACCCCAAAAGCAACCACCTGCTAGATAAATTTCTTTTAAATTTTGTCCTGCCATCGTCTGCTCCTTTATAAGCTCATCCTTTGCCATCAAATTTAGACCAAAAAACACTGCCGCCATTAAGATAAATTTTAAGATCTTTTTCATTCTATCTCCTTTCATTTTTGAAAGATTATACGAAAATTAAAGTTATAAAGTGTGAAGAAAGGGGCAAGCGCCCCTAAATTTTAGTGTAAGAAGTGTCTAACGCCAGTGAAATATAGCGACATGCCATGCTCATCGGCAGCCTCTATCACCTCATCATCTCTGATACTACCGCCTGGCTCGATGACGCATTTTACGCCCACTTTGCTAGCGATGTCGATGCTATCTCTAAATGGGAAGAACGCCTCACTAGCAAGCACGCAGCCACTTAGATCGATCTTTAGCTCTTTTGCCTTTGCCACGGCCGCACGTGCAGCATCCACACGGCTTGTCATACCCATGCCAATAGCTACCATAGCGCCATCTTTTACATAAACTACACAGTTGCTCTTCGTTAGCGCAGCCACTTTCCACGCAATCTGAGCGTCCTTTAGCTCGCTACCAGTTGCAAATTTCTTACTCATTTGCTTCATATTTTCAAGCTCTTCGTCTTTTACATAGTCTCTTTCTTGAAATACAAATCCACCATCAACGTGCTTAAAGTCAAATTTATCATTTGAGCGAACTAAAAATTTATTGTCTTGAGTGAAAATTTTGATGCGTTTTTTACTCTCAAATACTTTAAGCGCAGCATCATCAACATTTGCAGCGATTATTACCTCAACATAAATTTCATTTATCTTTTTAGCTAGCTTTTCATCAAGTGTACCATTTATAGCGACTACACCGCCGTAAGCTGAGATCGGATCGCATTTAAGCGCAGCCTCGTAGCTCTCAAGCAATGTATCTTTTACCGCAAAGCCGCAAGGATTAGCGTGCTTGATGATAGCCACTGCTGGCGCGTCATCAAAGCTAGTTGCAAGCATTAATGCGCCATTTATATCGGTCATGTTATTGAAACTTGCCTCGCCTTTTAGGGCTCTAAAGTTGTTTGTGAAGAAATAATCAAACTCATAAAGTGCGCCTTTTTGGTGTGGATTTTCTCCGTATCTTGTGTCAAAAACCTTGCTTCCCACGATAAATCTAGCATCGCCAAAACCGCCATTAAATCTATCATTCATATAGTTTGCGATCATACTATCATAAGCTGCTGTGTGCTCGAATGCCTTTATCATCAGCGATCTTCTAAACTCAAAATCATCGCTTTTCTCTTTTAGGCGCTTTAAAATTTCGTCATAATCAAGCACGCTTGTAACGATAAGCACGTCTTTAAAATTTTTAGCTGCACTTCTTACCATAGCTGGGCCGCCGATGTCGATATTTTCGATGATCTCAGCAAAGTCATCAGTCCTAATTGTAGTCTCTTTAAATGGATATAAATTTACACAAACTAGATCAATTCCTTCTATGCCATGCTCTTTTGCCTGAGCCACGTGCGTAGCGTCTTCACGTTTATGCAAAATGCCACCATGTATCTTTGGATGAAGCGTCTTTACCCTGCCCTCAAACATCTCAGGCGACGCCGTAAATTCGCTAACCTCAGTGGCTTTGACGCCCTCAGCCTTTAAAAGTTTATAGGTGCCACCAGTTGAAAGTATCTGCCAGCCAAGTTCTTCTAGCCCCTTTGCAAACTCTACAATGCCCTCTTTATCGCTAACGCTAAGCAATGCTCTCATTTTTTCTCCTTTATGAATTTTTATCTTTTTGTTAAACACATACCTTTTACAAGCAGAAGCTGCCCCATTTTTATATCCTTTGCGATATTCTTTATCGATAAGGCTTCTAGTGTAACCATAACATTTGCAGCTGCATCTATATAATAGTCTTTTCTCTCTACAAAGTTTTCACGCTTTTGACCAACAATATCAACGCTAAAGGCATAGCTTGAAATTTGATTGCCATCAAAATATCTCGCATCTAATACGCTTAAATTTACAGGTTCCTCTTTCTCAATCGCCTCGCATATCGGCTTTTTCGAGCTAAATTTCATTACCTTTATGCCGCGATCATACGAAAAGATATACTCACTAATTTCATTTAATTTTTTTGCTTGAACTGACATAATGTCGCTCTTATTGCCATCTTTATCGACAAATATTATGCTCACATTGCTATCTTTAACATCATAGTTGTTGATGACCAACCTTTGATCTTGATAAAGCTCGCTTTGCGTAAGCTTAAATTTTATCTCTTTTCCATCGACATTTACCACTTTAAAATCATTACAAAAGCCAGCCACCGCTAGCAGCAAAATAGCAATTTTCTTCATCTAAGCTCCAAATTTCTCTTTTAATCGCCCATAAGCCTCGTTTATCTCCTGAAGCTTCTTAGTTGAGCGCTCTATAACCTCTTTACTCTCTCCCCTACCCATCAAAATATCGGGATGATACTGTCTAACAAGCTCTTTATAACGAAGCTTTACCTCATCAAAATTTGCACTCTTACTAAGTCCTAAAACCTCAAATGGATCGTTTTTTTCTATACCGGTATTAGAATTTGTTTTAAATCTTGAACTATAAAAATTATCAAATTTTAAGATAATCTCATCAAGCGTATCTTTGTCAATGCCAAATCCATAAGCGATATTTCTAATGACAGCTTGCTCGCTTGCATTAAACTCACCATCAATATAAGCTAAATTTAGAAAAAATGTGAGTCTGGCGACACAAATATCGTAGTTTAGATTAAACGCACGCTTATAGTTTCTGGCGGTTTCGTAGGCGTTATCTACATTTTCTTTTTGACTATTATAGACCTCTTTTAGATACTCACGCACACCGCTAACGCCACTAACTTTCTGGCTTAGATCATCTAGCACTTGAGTGATCAGCCTAGCCTCTAGCTCGCTAACTCTGCCGTCACTTTTAGCTACTTTTGCAAGCAGTGAGACTAGAAATTTAGCCTCATCTACATCTGCTTGTTTCTTGCGGTTACTACCTATTTGGACATTCATAAAGAGAAATATCGCACCGCCTAATATCAGTAAAAACAGGACTCCAGACATATTACCACAAGTGATAGATGGTGTTTTTTATTTTGCCATTTACTAGCTCGTTTTTACGCCAAGAGCTCTCGTCATTCATCACATTCCAGCGACGCTCTTCAGGGCGGTAAAACCAGTCTTTGTCTATCTGATAATAAATTTGCTTGCCATTTGTTTCAATGATGTTTGCGATATTGTTATCGTGATAGCTATTTTCGTCATAGTCAGTAAAAGCTCGCTGACCCATCTCAGAGTAAAGTAGCGTTAACTCTTGAAGCATTTCATTTAGATCATCATCCATCTTTTTTACATGAAGGCCGATCTCGTGCGCCTCTCTAAAGAGGATCGGATATTCATGAGCTGGATAGTCGCCATTTAGCCTTTCAGAAATTTCTACGATCTTTTTATCATCATCGATGTGATACCTAAGAAGCTCGGTGCAAATCTTAAGCGATAGCGAGCTAGCACGGTCAACCGCACCAAAGACTAGCGGATGAATATACTCATAAAGCGAATTATAAGGGTTTGTGTCGTTTGGCCTATCTTTGTCTTGCTCTTTCCAAAGCTTGACCACACGACTAAGTTCGTCCATCGAAACGCTCACAAGCTCATTGCCTTTGTTTGTCGGACTAAGCTCGTGTTTGAGTGATGTATCAACAGGCGTTAGATAGGCAAGTGGGCCCATGACGATCTCATTTGCGCCAAGTGCCATCATAGTAGCAGCTGAAGCGCAGTTTGCAGGTATTAGAGCTATTAAATTTTTGCAGTAATTTCTAAGTGTGGTGATGATCCTAAGAGCGGCGATACCACTTCCGCCGTCACTTTTTATAAAAAGATAAGCAGTATCTATCTTTTTACCCTTTAAAATTTCATACATAGCACTTGCATCGTTGCCGCAAACACTACCAGCATTTGAATTATAGTAAGTTATCAAGGTAGCGTTTAGTCTTTTTTCGATTGATTTTATTAAATTTTGCGTCTTACTAAAAAGTACTGGCGGCTTTGCTACGCCTCGCTTTTCAACTTGTTCTGTTTCCTTTTGCTCATTTTCAGCCTCAGCGACCTTGCTCTTTTTTAAAGCCATTTCTTAATCCTCTTTTCTAACGATTTTTGCAAACTCATTTAGATAAATTTCTCTTATCTCATCCATGCTCTCATCAATGTCGTTTAGCTTAAATCTTCTGCCACCACTAACGCCGATCTTTTCAAATTTTACACCAAATTTAGCAGCAAGCGCTTCAAATTTAGCCTCGTCTTTCACTCCTACGACTGCTCTTGAAAAGCTTTCATCAAAGATGAAATTTGGCTCTTTAAATTTCACTTCGCAATTTACGCCGATGTTTGAGATGCTAGCCATTTTTGCTAGCGTAATAGCAAGACCGCCCACACCTACGCTATTTGCAAACTCTAAAATTTGTTCTTTATTTGCTTCAATCACTAGGTCCCAAAGGGCTCGCTCAGCTTTATAATCAACCTCTTTTAGCTTTCCACCAACCACGTTAAATAGCGCCTTTGCGTAAAGTGAAGCAGCAAATTCACCACTTGTCTCGCCAAGCAAGTAAATCGCCCTGCCCTCGCTTAAAAATGTGCTTTTTAGGTTTAAATTTGCATCTTCATTTACGCCAACTGTGACGATAGCTGGTGTTGGATAGACGCTAACGCCGTCAGTGTCGTTATAAAGGCTCACGTTGCCGCTAACGACTGGCGTATTTAGCTCACGGCAAGCCTCTTTTATGCCTTCACATCCCTCTTTAAACTGCCACATAACCTCTGGATTTTGCGGGTTGCCGTAGTTTAGGCAGTCGGTGATCGCAAGTGGCACAGCGCCACTCATCGCTACCTTTCTGCCAGCTGCAGCAACTGCTCTTGCAGCGCCAATTTTTGGATCAACAAAATTTGCTCTAGGATCGCACTGCGCAGCCATAGAGACGGCCTTTTTAGTGCCTTTTACCCTAATACTTGCGGCGCCTAAGTGACCAGGCTGTTTTATAGTATTTGTCTGAATATTTGCGTCGTATTGATCGTAGATAAAGCTTTTATTTAGTACCTCTGGCTCTTTTAAAAGCTTGAAAAATGCAGTTTTATTATCAACATTATTTGGAATTTTTAAATTTGCAATCTCATCAAGGTATTTTGGACGTGCAACTGGGCGATCAAGCACCGGAGCTGCCTCGCTAAGTGGGCCGATAGGAATTTCACCTGCTAGCTCACCATGCCAGTAAAGCTGCATCACACCGCTACTTGTGACCTCGCCGATGATCTCAGCATCAAGGTCCCACTTTCTAAAAATTTCAAGCACCTTTTGCTCGTAGCCCTTTTTGGCACATATTAGCATACGCTCTTGAGACTCACTTAGCATTAGCTCATAAGGCGTCATACCAACTTCACGCATCGGCACGCGATCTAGATACATCTTCATACCACTACCGCTTCTGCCAGCCATCTCAAAGCTAGAGCTTGTAAGCCCTGCCGCACCCATATCTTGGATGCCGATGATGTAGTCTTTTTTAAAGAGCTCTAAGCAAGCTTCCATGAGTAGCTTTTCGGCAAATGGGTCACCCACTTGCACCGTTGGGCGAAGTGATTTGTTCTCGTCGTTAAAGCTATCGCTTGCCATAACAGCGCCACCAAGTCCGTCTCTGCCGGTCTTTGAGCCCACGTAAATGACTGGGTTACCAACACCTTCAGCCTTGCCGTAGAAAATTTCATCACTTTTGCAAAGCCCAAGCGCAAAGGCGTTGATTAGGATATTGCCATTAAAGCTAGGATCAAACGTAGTTTCGCCGCCGATAGTTGGAATACCCATGCAGTTACCATAGTGTCCGATACCTGCGACACTTCCTTTTAACAAATATCTATGCTTTTTTGCTAGCTCGCTATCGCCTCTTATCTCGCCAAAGCGAAGCGAGTTCATGTTCGCAACAACTCTTGCGCCCATCGTAAAAACATCTCTTAAAATTCCACCAACGCCAGTGGCAGCACCTTGAAACGGCTCGATAAAGCTTGGATGGTTGTGACTTTCCATCTTAAAAACAGCCGCAACCCCGTCACCAACGTCGATGACGCCGGCATTTTCACCAGGTCCTTGGATGACCCAAGGAGCTTTTGTCGGAAAGCCGTTTAGGTATTTTTTACTTGATTTATAGCTGCAGTGTTCACTCCACATCGCTGAAAATATGCCAAGCTCTAGTAAATTTGGCTCGCGTCCTAAAATTTTTAAGATCTCTTCATACTCTTCGTCGCTGATTTTATGTGCTTGTATGGTAGCTTTATCCATTTTTGGCCTTTAAAAAATTTTGGTTGATTTTACTTAAATTTGCATAAAAAGATGATAAACCAAAGGAGCGAAAACAGAACAAATTTGACGAATAAAATAAGAGTCTAAACTTCATATAGCAAGCTAAAATGTTATATTTGTAGTTATTGATTCGGCTATAAATTCAACCGAAAAATTAGCATTTTTGCGGTACGGGTCTTGGTGAACGGCTCAAATTTTAGACAAATGCCAAATTTGAACTAGCTGTGGAAAATAAAAATTTAAGCATACTAGAACCCTAAATTTGACGCAAGAAAGTCCGATACTCCGTCAAATTCAGCAGGCGATTACCCGCCGCAAATGCCTACTTGCTCGGCATACTATAGTAGCAAAGTATGTTTAGCAGGATACGCCCTTGCTTTTTGAGGTCTTGATCGATGACGTCTTGTCTAAATTTCGCAGAAGTCGCCTGCTCTTTAACCTCGGCTAGCTTGCTGCTAGGCAGGTTAAATTTAAAGTCTAAATTTTTTATCTCAAAGCCTTTGTTTCCGACTATCTTCGCGTCGATCACGGTAGCGAAAAACTCGTCAGACGCGCCCACGTAGTAGTTCGTCACGCTTCTAGCGCTTATAGGTTCGCCGCCAAAAAACGCCTTGCAAACAGGAGATTTTTGCGCGCTATAAACCACGCTCTCAAGGATCCCGCCGCCAAATTCGTAAAACTTAAATTTCTTTGAGTTTTGTAGCTTTTTTATCTCGTCTTTATCGCTCAAATCTACATTTCTACCGCTATCCAGATCAATCACTATCAGAGTTTTTACGCCGTCGCCGCTTGCATAAACCCAGCCTAGATTTTGGCTCGCCGAGTCGCTCTCGCCAGGCGATTTCACCTCGGCCCTACCCATGTAGTCGCCGAATTTTTCCTCTTTTTTGCCGCCGCTCATCTCATAGACCGTAGTCTCGGTTATAAACCCGATCTGCTGTATGCTAGCGTCGTTTTCCATATATGTACGCCACGCTCTCTCGCCGCCCATCTCGCCTGTAATGGCCGCGCAACCGCTAAATACCAAGGCTGCGACAGCCGCTAGAAATAATTTTTTCATCTCGCGCTCGCGTTTAAATTTGATAAAAGCGATCAGTTTTTAGGCGCGGCGCACACGATGTTTGATAGGATTTGCTCCTGTTTTTTAGCGTCGGCGTCTATGACTTTGCTTCTAAAATCCGCCGAGCGAGCCCGCGTTTGTGTACTAGCAAGCTTGCCGTCGCTAACGAAAAATTTAAAGTCTAGATTTTTGATCTCGGCGCTTTTGCCTTTTTTCACTCCGATATCCATCAGGGTCGCGAAAAATTCGTTATTGTCGACGCTTTCTTTATCGTAATAATTAGTCACCGCATGAGCTTTTACCGTCTTGTCCTCCGCAAAACTCTCACACACGGCGCCCGAGTCCGCGCTAAAAACTACGCTCTCTAATATGCCGCCGCCAAACTGATAAAATTTGACCGTTTTTGCCTTTTTTAGGGCTTCATGCTCGGCTTTATCGCGCATATTTACGTAGCGATAGCCGAATTTTTCCTTGTCATCAAGCTCAAGTACCGTAAACGAAAGCCCGTTTAGCGCATACATATCGCCCAGTTTCAGCGCCATATCGGCCCTTTTTACGATCGCCATACCGATGACGTCGCCGTCTTTTAGCGCGTAAGTTTTGCTTAAATTTTCCGAGTAAAACGCGATATTGCCGAGGTTGCCGTCGTTTTCAAAATACTTACTCCACTTTGGTTCGGATGAGTCCGTACCCGTTAGATTATCTTGCAAAGGCGCACAACCGCTAAATAACGCCGCCAAAGCGACGACTGATAGAATTTTTTTCATTGTTTTCTCCTTTAAGATAAATTCGCTCACTTACCCAGGCAAAAGCTGCTAAACATTTCGTCTAAAATTTCGCTTCTTTCAAACGGCTTCGTGATTGACGAGATTTGCTCTATCGCCGCATTTAGCTCATAAGCAAAAAGCTCGAGCTCAGACTCGGCAAGCAAATTTAACGCTCTTTTTAAAGCCTCGCTCGCCTCTTTGCAGCTTAAAATTTGGCGGTTTGAGCTTAGCATGATCTCGTCGGTGTCTTGCGTCTTGAGATATTCCTCGAGCTTTTTTAAAACTACACTCGTATCGGTTTTTGCTGAAATTTTGATAGCACCGTCCAAATTTATGTCAAATTTAAATGCCAGATCGCTTTTGTTTAGGATAAAAAAGGCTTTTTTGTTTGAGTTAGAAACGAGCTTGATTATCTCTTTGTCTTGCTCATCGCTTGGATTTGAGCCGTCAAAGACAGCCAGGATAATGTCAGCCTCGTTTATAGCCGAGATTGAGTAGTTTATGCCGATTTGCTCGATCCTTCCAGCATCTTTTCTAATGCCAGCGGTATCTATTATGCGAACCAGATGTGAGCCGATCTTGAAATTTTCTTCTATCCTATCTCTGGTCGTGCCCGCCTCGTCGCTAACGATCGCCCTCTCGTATGCCAAAAATGAGTTTAAAATGGAGCTTTTGCCAACATTTGGCTTACCAACGATGGCGATCTTAAAGCCATCTATTAGCCCTCTTCTTTGCTCACTAAGTGCGGCTATGCGCTCTAGCTTCTCACTATTTTTTAAAAGCATCTGCTTGGTCTGCTCTAGTAAATTTGCAGGCAGATCATCATCAGCATAATCAATCATCGTCTCAACAAAGGCAAGAGTTTTGACCACTTCGCCCCTGATCTCGCCTACAAATTTACTAAGATCGCCTTGCATCTGGCGGGTCAAAATTTTAGCAGCGTTCTCGCTTTTTGAAGTGATGAGCCCTTGCATAGCCTCAGCCTTAGCTAGATCCATCTTGCCATTTAAAAATGCTCGCTTGCTAAACTCGCCTGGCATAGCAAGCCTTGCGCCAGCCTTTATTAGCTCATTTAAAATTCTCTCACTCACCATCACGCCACCATGAGTTTGAAATTCGACGATATCCTCGCCTGTAAAGCTTGCTGGGGCTTTAAAATATATAACGATGCCCTCGTCTAAAATTTCATCATCAAGGGAGTAGATTTTGGCTAGTTTTGCGTATCTTGGCTCTAAATTTGAAAGTTTAAGAAGTTTTAAAGAGATGGCTAAGGCGTCCTTGCCGCTAAGCCTTACGATAGAAACTGAGCCGATGCCATAAGCTGTGGCAAGGGCTGCGATAGTTTCACTCATTTTTTGAAAAAGTCATTTACGACGACAAATTTGCCGTCATTGCCACTTTTTATGCCGACATATTTATCTGGGAATTTATCGCGAAGTTTCTCAAGTGCGATCTTGACCAAAACCCCATCAAGTGGCTTTGTTTGAGCTCTACCACTATTTTGCACACGCTCGATCACGCCATTTAGATATTGATCCATCATCGCTTCTTGATTTTGCAAAAATTGCGCGATTTCAAGGCGGATAGCAAGGTTGTATTTTGAGTTTAGCCAGTTATAAAGCATGTAAGATATCGCTTTATACCTATAACCTTCTTTGCCTATAAGTAGAGCCGCATCAGCTCCATCAAGCTCTATAAGCACCGTTTCATCGTCAAATTTGCTAACTTCAATTTTACTAATATCAAAACAACTTGCCTTAAAAAGACGGTTCATGCCCTCTTTGATCTCAGGTAAAATTTTATCAAAGTCGATTGTTGCTTTTTCTTTTTTTTCTTTTTGTAAAGCTTGAGCCGCACTATCTTCATCGGTTTGATTAAAATTTTCAATAATAGAATTATCTAAAATATTTTTAGGAACATTTTTACTAGCTTGTGACTCCTTTATTTCTTTTGGCTCATCAAGTCTCTTTATCACATATCCCGTTTCAACTTCTTCACTCTTTTGAGCAAATGCATCTTTAGCTAGAGCTTCATTTTTTTCACTTAAATTTGACTTTTCATTTTTATGCTCTTTTTGCTCAAATTTAGTTTCGCTTTTTTCATCTCTATGTTTTTTAGAGCCTCGCTTTTTATCACTATGATCGTGTTTTTTGCCTTGTTTTTTCTCTTCTTTTATAGATTCGTTTTCATCACTTTTTTTAGCAAAATTTCTATCATTTTTTGGCCTGTTCGGCTTTGGCTGATTTTCTAAATTTGCTTCGATAATCGCTGTCTTTTTAAAAAATCCCAAAAAGCCACTTCTTGGATGTTGCAAGACTTTGATATCAAGCTGAGTTACTGAGCAGTTAAGCTGCTCAGCTGCTTTTTGAAATGCCTCTTGAAGGGTATTTGCTTCTATTTTCATTAAGCCTTTACCTCCGCAGCTTTTTTATGTTTTTCAAAAAGTTTATTTACAAATACTTGCTGAACAACCGAGCAAACGTTATTTACAAACCAGTAAAGTGTAAGACCAGCTGGGAATGTCACGAAGAAAAATGTAAATATAAGAGGTAAAAATTTCATCACCTTTTCTTGCATAGGATCAGTAAATGTCGTTGGTGTAAGCTTCTGCTGTAAAAACATCGTTAGACCCATCAAAATAGGTAATACAAAATATGGATCCATTACTGAAAGATCGTGTATCCAAAGTACCCAAGGAGCACCTTTTAGCTCGATCGCATTTAGTAAAACGCGGTAGATCGCAAAAAATACTGGAATTTGAAGCAAGATTGGTAAGCAGCCACCCATCGGATTTGCACCATGCTTTTTATAAAGCTCCATCATATGAACTTGCATTTTTTGCTTATCATCTTTATATTTTGTCTGAAGCTCTTTTACCTTTGGAGCAAGCTCTTTAAGCTTATTCATAGATAGCATACCCTTGTATGTAAGTGGGAATAAAACTATCCTTATAACAAGTGTTAGCACAACTATCGCCCAACCCCAGTTGCCAATGTAGTTATGTAAGAAATTCAAAAATGCAAACATCGGTTTTGCTATAAATGTAAACCAACCATACTCAATAACGTCGTTTAGTCTCTCGTCCATTGAGCTTAAAATTTTATGCTCTTTTGGTCCGATATATGCGCCTAATTTTAAATTACCATTTGCCTTTACAAAAAGAATAGGATTGTTGTTAGAATCTTTGTCTACGGCTACTTCAAATGGCTTTTCAAATGAGTAAAATAGCGTCGTATAGTATCTATCAGATGCGGCCGCTATTGTGGTATTTACATAGTTTTTAACCTCTTTGGCGTCACCATCTTCTATAATATTTAGGCTATCATCCGTGTTTCTAAGCATCACGCCGTGAACTGTGTAGCTATCTATCGCGATATTTGGTCTAAAGCCAGGAGTGATGAAATAATCAACACTTTTACTTAAATTTACTTCAACTTCATATCTGCCATTTGGGTAAAATTTGATATTTTTTGTGACTGTAACTCCATCTAAATTTTGAGTAAGTTTTATCGTTTTAGGCTCGCTGCTAGCATCTATCTCGCTAGCGTCACTACTATATGCAACCTTAAAGGCATCAGTGTTTAAAGTACTATCGTTAAATCTAAGCTCAAGTGGCAATGGATTTTGCGAAACAAGCTCGATTTTGTTGCCATCTTCTGTTTTATACTTATCTTCAGTTAGATAGAATTTTGAAATTCTTCCTAGCTTATCTATTTTTGCTTCGTAGCTTTGACCTTTGATAGTAGCTATTATCTCGTTTGAAGCTAAATTTTCATTTGATTTTGGTGTATTTTGATTTGTATTTGGAGCTTTATTTTGATCTATTGCTTGAGAGATTGTAGTTTGGTTTTGCTCAGGCACCACTCTTTTTGGCATAAAAAAATCATACACTATAAAAAAAACAATAGATAAAAGCGCTGCAAGAAGCAACCTTTTTTGCATAGACATGTGTTCCATTTTATTTTTTTTCCTTTAATTTATCTAATACTTTTACGACATAAAATTTACTATTCTGACAAGGGACAAACCAAAAATTTACATTTCTGGTATCACTTTTTTGAGATATAAAACATAAGTTAAATTTTTTGTAGATGATTGGGTAGTTGATACCGCCTTTAAAAAGCTGATTACATTTTAAAATTCGCATGAAGGTTGCAAAAAAAGCAGAAAAAAAACTATTTGTTTGAAATTCCCAAATCGCGTATTGTGAGCAAGTCGGATAATAACGACAGCTTTTTGGTAGAAGTATGGAAATATATTTTTGATAAAAAGCGATAGCTTTAATCGCAATTTTTTTCATTTTAAACATCCCATTTTTTTTGTAGACCAACTTAAATTTTTACAAATTTTTTCAAATGAAATTTCTGTAATTCCATTTTTTGCGATCATAATATATGTGCCATCTTTTAATTCACTAGAAATGTTAAAAAAAGCGGCTCTCAAAAGTCTTTTAGCTCTATTTCTAACTACCGCTTTTCCTACTTTTTTACTAGCAACTACTGCTATTTTTTTTTCATTTGTTGGTTTATAAAAAATAATGCAAGCATCACAATGCCACTTGCTAGCCTCTTTATAAACTTGAGAGAATTCTTTTGAGCCGCTTAACGACTCAAAACCAGCTAAGCAGCCAATCTTTTTCTACCTTTGGCACGTCTAGCGTTTATTACCTTTCGTCCATTTTTAGTTTTCATTCTTAAGCGAAAGCCGTGAGTACGTTTTTTAGGGGTTTTATGAGGTTGATAAGTCCTTTTCATTTCTATCCTTAAAGTTAATATAAAAAGTGAGATTTTATCAAAGCAATACTTAAATTCCTTTGAATAACTTAGCTTAAAAAGCCATAACTCAAACTTTAAGCAAATCAAGTTATAATCCAAAAATGAATTTTAATAAAGACAATAGGCTTTTAAAAAAATTATTTTTCTTAAAACTAATTGGCTATAAGTTTATTGATAAAAATTTTCTTAGTCTAAGCAATTATCATGATTACAACAATATTGATGAGCTAAACCGCGAAGTAAAAAAATGCTCTCTTTGCTCTTTGCGAAATAGCTCAAAAGGCGTAACAGCCGGTATCGGCAATGAAAATAGCAAAATCATGTTTATATTATTTTCTAAAAAAAATGATTCTTATGAAAATAACAGTAAAAAATTTTTAGAAAATGCCATAAAAAATAGTTTGAATTTAGATATAAAAGAAATTTATATAAGTTCTCTACTTCGGTGTGAAATTTCACAAAATGATGATAAAAGTCCGATTTTAAGCCGTTCTATTGAACTTTGTCGTCCTTATTTGCTTGAAGAGATTAGGCTGATAAAGCCAAAGATAATCGTGACTTTAGGAGAGAAAGCTTTTATGCATTTATATCCAAATTTATTATTAAAAGGCGGATTTGCAAGCATAAGAGGTAGTATTTTAAAAAATGAAAATAGCCTTATTTTGCCAACGTTTTCGCCAGAGTGGATCAGCAAAAATCCTAGTTTTGAAAATATTTTTATAGATGATTTAAGAAAGATCAAAGGAGTGATATGAGAAAAATTTTACTTTTTTTAGCCATTTTTTCGACTATTTTTGCATCGCAAGATGAGATAAATTTTGAGAGTAATATTACAAAAAACCAAAGTCTATCAAGCATACCTCCAGCAAAGATTACTTATATAAATTTAGAACCAGAATTTTGTGATAATGCCTGCTTAAATGAGCTTATCAAGGCTGATTTACTGGCTAGTTTTATGGCGAGATTTGAGCCAGCAAAAATAGACGATAACACTCTTTTAGAGCTTTATATCTCTCTTGGTGGTGAAGCTATTTTAAAAGTTAATAAAAGCGGCAAAATCGCTGTAATCATTCCGCAAAAGATTATAAAATCTTATGCAAATGTTGTATCAAATGCAGTCTTAAGCTATGTCTTAAAGCAAGACGCAGATATCGAGATCAAATTTATAAATAGCAACGATGAAAGCCCACAAAGTCTTACAAATGCTATGCAAACGGCTAGAGCCCAAGGTTTTAATTATTTTATCGCGGCCCTTACATCAAATGGTGCAAACATTATAAATTCGCTAGTTCTATCAAATGAGCTTATCTACATTCCAAGCGTTCATAGCTCTTTTATCATAAATCCAAAGCCAAATTTGATCTTTGGTGGCATTGATTATAAAGACCAAATTTCAGCTTTGCTAGCTTACTCGAACGAAAAAATAGTTGCATTTGATGATGGTAGTTCATTAGGGCAAAAGCTAAATGAATATGTCCGCATGCAAAGTAGCGATTATCATGAAGCCTCTATCGTAGGCAAAGATATAAATTTAAACGACACTTTAAGTAAAAAATCCAAATTTGATAATGCAAGTATATTTTTAAACATCCCAATCGTCAAAGCTTCTCTTGTAGCAACGCAGATGAGGGGCTTTGAGATAAAGCCATACGCACTTTTAAGCACACAGATAAATTTTTTACCAAATATCTTTAATGCCATCGCACAAAGAGATAGACAAAATCTTTTCATTGCAAACTCACTAAATCCTGTTAACGACTTATTTTTGGGGCTTGGTGATCTTTTTGATGTAGATTTTAGATATTCACAAATCGGCTATTCAAGTGCTTTTGGTGCCGAGTATATATATACAAATTTTATAGATAAAAGTGCTGATAGAATTTTTACCGAAAGAGTTGAAAACTCTCAAGTCTTATATGGAGTTAAAATTTATAACGCAAAAGGCGACCACTTTGACGAAGCAAATCAAGAAATTTTGCTCGATCAAAATAGCTCAATGTAAAGGCACAAAGTGGCTAAAGTCAAATTTCTAAACTTAGCCACGATCTAAAATTTAGAATTCTCCAAAAATTTCTTTATCTCGTCATTTATCTTAGCAAGCTTCTCTTCTTTCATAAAGGCTAACGTAATCGTCGCTCTAAAAAGTAGCTTTTCGTCATTTTTGTCATCAAATTTATAAATTTCTTGCTCCAAAACAAGGCTAGCTTTTTTAAGCTCTAAAATTTTGGTTCTAACAAATACTTCATCGCCAAGCACAGCAGAAGCTATAAATTTAGCCTCCAGCGACGAAACTACAAAGCATCCACCCTCTTTTGTGAAATTTAATCCAGCCTGAAAAAATGCTTCACTTCTAGCTCGCTCGCAAAATTTAATGTAGTTTGTATGATAGACTATGCCGCCCACATCGGTATCTTCGTAGTAGATTCGTATTTTCACAGTATTTCCTTAGACTTTTACATTAAGCCCAATTTTACTGAATTTTCTTAAAAGCCCCATTATATCCGCCTCTTTTTTTCCTCATGTGTTTTTAAATTTTGCCCGCGCGCACCGCTAAAATCGAAATTTGCATTCGCGTTAAATTCGTTTAAGCCGCTTATCATATTAATCCTTTTAAGCCTTTATATCCACGCTCTTATCGTTAAATTTCATCATCGCCCGAAGTTCTTCTAAATTTTTTCTAGTATTTTGCTCTAGCTCTTTGTCGTATTTTCTGTTTTTACCCAGCATCTTTTGCGTTCGCTTTTCTTGCTCTATTAGCTTTTCTAGACGTTTTTGCGCCTCTTTCATATCCTCTTGCATTATTTCAAAGAGGCTTTTTGATTCTTTGCCGTCGGAAGTTATGTTAGAGTTGCCGCTTAAGGCAGTGCTACCGGGTAAAAGCGACTCTTGCATTTTTTGAAACGTTAGTACATATTCTCGGTAATCCTTGCTAAGCCCGTCAAGCTCGCTTCCTTTGATGCCGTAGATATTGCGCGAATCAATAAAGGCGTCCAGCTTTTGTCTGTATTCTTTGCCGCTTATGCTTTTGTCATAACCTTGCATCTTGCCCCAAACCGTAGTTTCGCCCTCTCGTACGTCTAAATTTGAGTTTATTACGGCTGCTATCAAGCCTCCTTTGGTTATACTACCGTCAGAGTTAGTGTATCTTTCGCCGTGAGGATTTATAAACACGCTCACATTTTCGCTCTCTTTGCCGCCGTTATTGTTATCAAAGATATTGGTTGACGGCTTATATTGCGGCGTCGTTGTTAACTCATGATATGAACTATTAAAAAATAGTGTTTCCATGTTGGTTTTCCCAGACTTATCGTCAAAGGCGCTACGTGCCGACGCATAGTCGTAGATGTTTTTATTTACTTTAGTTACTTTTAGACTTGATTTCTCGTACTCGTATCCTTGAGGAAATTTGGCAAGGTCTTCTTTAGTAAAGCTCTCTTTTGAGTTTAGTAGCTCGTCGCCCGCTACTTGGGAGAGAATTTTATATGCATTATGGGCGGTTTTTGCTATGTCGATTTTTGAAAACATTTTATTAAATGCAATAGCCTTATCATTTACGTTCACGAGCGATTTTAAGGTATCTGAGTGGATTTTGTAGTCCTTTGGGATACCTGCGGCTTCATTAAATTCGGACGTAAAATATCCGTCCTCATCGACTTTATAGCCTAAAACTTCGTTAAATTTGTGCTCGACCGTATCCGGCTGCGAGATTTCATTTTTATATATGATTTGACTCTTTATGCTATGTTTTTCATTTAACTGAAAATTTTTAGCAACACTAGAAAATCCACCGATACCGCTTAGCATCATAAATCCTTTTAAAATTTAGTTTTAAGCTATATCGGCTAAATTGAGAAAATATCTAGTAAAAATAATAAAAACTATCAAAAAGCCATACAAAATTTCTATGCCGAAAGTTAAAATTACTCGCGCGTCTTCCTCGCCGCTAGATCACACTTGGCGCCGCGAGTAATCATCAGTGACTGATCGTAAAATAAAATAAGCACCACAGAGACCCCGACGCCAAGGGCTAGCGAGACCGTCGTAGTCGTGATCGCGTTATCGAAAAATATGATTAGGTATTCGTTTTTCTTAGCGATATCAGGCTCGTTTAGAAACGAAAATAGCGCCAAAATGCCCTTATACGCGTAAACTCCAGGTACCATCGGCAAAAGCGCGGGAAATGCGATGATCTCGGCGGGCACTTTTAGCCGTTTGGCAAAGAGCATACCTAAAATCCCGCTTAAAAATGAGACGATAAGAGTAGCGACGCTGATGTTAAAAAATCCCATCTGCATGATCCAAAAGCGGCTAGCGTGCGCAAATGCCGCAAGCAGCGCGCAAAATACGAGAGTTCTTTTAGGCGGCGAACTAGCATAGGCAAAGCCAAGCCCCGCTACCGCCGCAAAAGCGCCGTCTATGAGAGTCGCGGTAAAAAGCTCAAACATGTAAAATCTCCGCATTGCTAAGCGAGAGCGTGATATAGACGCCCACTGCGATGCAAAGTATCAGGATGCCCGTGCTCACGGCCCTGCTGATGCCTACGAGCGTGTTGTCGTTTATGATATCAAAGACCGAGTTTATGAGAAAAACGCCCGGCATCAAAAATAGTATCGACGAGCCGATCGCCACGTCGCTAGTGTGCGTAAAGCCGTAAAATACGCCAAGATAAGCGATAAACGAGACTACGAACGAAACTAGGACGTACTGGATTTTTAAATTTACGCCCATTTTAGCAAGCGCAAATCTAAGGCTATAGCCCACGAGCGTCGCAAAAAATACGCAAGCTACCGAGCCCGCATCGCCGCCAAAAAGCCTGCAAAACGCCGCATTTGCAAGGCTTATTAAAATAAGCGAGCTTGTAAATTTATTTGCCCCGATGCGCATGACGCCCTCAAACTGCTCTTTAGCCTCGTCTAGACTCAAATTTTCATCCAAGATCCGCCAGCTAAGCGACGAAAGCTCGGAAATACGGTTAAAGCTCACCTGCCCCAGAGGGATCTTCTTCACGTAGGTTCGGCGCAGGGAGTTGTCGGCCGAGTCCATGACGCTAATGGTAAAATACTTCACAAAAATCGTCACGCTAACGTCGTAGCCGTAGTGTTTAGCTATGCGATCTACGCACTTTTCTACGCGTGCGGTGTAGGTGCCAGCACTAACCATTGCTGTCGTGTATTCGGCCAAAAAATTTGTTAAGACTTGAATATCAGGCTTTGCGTTCATTTTGACTAATCTTAAATTTCACAAAAAATAAAATAATTTGTAAAACAAGCATGATTTTCATCACATATTCACTCGCACTATGCATTTTGGCAAATTCAGCCGTCTGTGTCGCGTCAACACCCAAATTTTGAGCGTAAACTATAAAAGGTGTAAAGAAAAATACAAAGCTAAAAGCTAAAGCCAAATTTAAAAAAGCAAGCATTAACATGCTAAATTTTAGTGAAAAAATAAGCTTTTTTCTAAGATCAAATAGCTCGCTAATCATTATAACTATGCTTATAAAAAGCAAAATATAATTAAATTTCAAAAATATCTTTGTCATCATTTGACCGCTCATAAAATGCGTAAGTATGCCATCTCCTATGATGTTTTGCGGGAAAAATATGACTGGCGCCACCAAGATACCAAGCGTTAGCTCAGCTCCCATAAGTACTGCCAAAAGCAAAAAATAAACTCCTCTCAAATTCTCTCCTTTATATTTTTAACTTCGCGCAAAAGCCTCTATCAAAGCCGGCTAAATCTTTGTAAAAACTATACTCAAAACCATTGGCCTCTAAGAATTTTTGCATACTTGCTTTTTGATCGTATCCCATCTCACAAGCAACGTTTTTGATATTGCGATCTTTGGCTATGAGAATAATGTCTTTTAAGATTTCATCTCCTACTTCGCCTCCAAAGAGCGCACTTTCTGGCTCATTTAGTACAAATTTACTAAGTTTATAGCCTCTTGCAATATATGGAGGATTTGAAACCAAAATATCAATATCTTCTAAAATTTCATCCACATAAGAGCAGTTTAAAAATTTGATACTCCCACCTACATCAAATTTATCTGCATTTTTTTTAGCAAGCATCAAAGCTTTTTCGTTGATGTCTGTCGCTACGATATTTGCCTTTGTTTTTAGAGCTAGCATGATACTAATAATTCCGCTTCCTGTGCCTATTTCTGCGATCTTTGGCTCTTTATATTCACTTGAAATTTCTATTACTTTATCTACCAAAATTTCTGTTTCAGGTCTTGGGATCAGCACTCCACTTTCCACGTAAAAATCAAGCCCATAAAAGCTAACTTTACCAGTTATATATTCAAGAGGCTCGTAGTTTTCATACCTTTTAACTAGAGCAAAATAGCCACTCTCATCAAATTCTTTTTTTTGATTTAAGAATACCCATTCAATACTTACGTCAAGATAGTTCATAAGCAAAATTTTAGCAACTCTGCTTGGATTTTGACAAAGTGAGCTTAGCCTTAAACTAGCCTCATTAAGAGCTTCTTCAATTTTCATTTTCCAGCTCGTTTATACGCTCAAAAAGGCTTGGGTGCGAGTGATAGACGAACGCGTAGATCGGATGAGCCTTCGGAAAGGCCTTGTTTTCGCTGCCTAGTTTTTTTAGCGCGCTTATCATATCGGTTTTGTTTGAGACCTCGCTAGCGAATCTATCGGCGCCAAATTCATTCGCGCGGCTAAAATACGAGCTAACCGGCGAAAATAAAAATCCGAAAATCGGCGAAAAAAGTAGCAAAAACACGATCGTTCCGCCGCCTCCGCTATGAAGCCCCAACGCTTGATACACCGCGTCAGGGATGTTGCCGAATATAAAAAACATCGCAAAAAGCATAACCGCGCTTAGAGCTATCATTTTTAGGATATCTTTGTGCTTAAAGTGCCCGAGCTCATGCCCCAAAACGGCGATTATCTCCTCTAGGCTTAGTTTTTTAACGAGCGTGTCGAAAAGCACCACGCGTTTAGTTGCGCCAAGGCCACCGAAATAGGCGTTTAAGCGGTTATCGCGCTTGCTGGCGTCTATCGTAAAAACGCCGCTACTTTTAAACCCGCACTGCGCTAAAAGTCCTTCTATACGGCTTTTTAGCTCTCCCTCTTCTAGCGGCTGCATTTTGTTAAAGATAGGCGCGATGAGCGTCGGGTAAATTAAATTTATCACGAGCGCGACGCCAAAGCTGAGAAAAAACGCCCAAAACCACCAAAAATCGCCCAAAAATCTAATGCAAAGCAGCACCAACCACACAAATAGCGTGCCAAACACCAGCGTTAGTGCGAGCGTTTTAAGCAGATCAAGCGTAAAAATTTTAGGCGTTACGTTTGAAAAGCCGAGCTTTTTATCTTTGACGAAGGTTTCGTAGATATTTAGCGGCAGTTCTAGCAGCGACGAAACGAGCAAAAATACCATAACCATAAAGACGTTGTCGCCTATATCTCCCGTTTTATAAGCATGCCCCGATATCGCGCCAAGCCCCCAGCACGCCCACATCATAAATATCGCGGCGTGATAAAAAAGGCTTGCTATCTCAAATTTTTGATTCGTTATCGCTGCAGCGGCGGCGGTTTCGTATTCATTCTGCTCTAGCACGACGGCTGGCTTTTTAGCCTCTGCGCGGATAAAGTTTATCTGCAAAATCGCCAAAATTGCCTTTGCGGCAACGTAAAAAAAGTAAATACCGAGTAAAAAATAAAACATATTTTTACGCCCTATTTTAAAAAATTATCGTAAAACGAGCTGATAAAAAGCACCAAAATGATAAACGGTACGACAAATTTGATATACCAAAACCAGACATTTATTAGTTTTGCATGTTTTTCACTACCTTGCAAAATTTCTTTTTTTGCATCATCTTTTAGCACCCAGCCTACGAATATTGCACAACCAAATGATGTAAATACAAAAAATATTGTTGCGCTTATTGCATCATATGCATCAAAAATATTCTTACCAAAAATGCTTACGTGACTTAGTATGTTTGTAGCCATCAGCGAAGGCAAATTTCCTAAAATAAATATACCTCCAAGGACTAAAAATATTGCTTTCTTGCGTTTTATTTTAAATTTTTCTTGAAGTGTTGTGATTATTACTTCATATATTGGTAGCGATGTTGTAAGTGCAGCGATCATTAATAGTGCAAAAAACGCAACCGCGAAAAAACCACCAAATGGCATGTGTGAAAAAACGATCGGCAGGCTCTTAAACACGAGGCTTGGGCCGCTATCTGGCGATACGCCGTAGCTAAAAAGAGAAGGAAAAATCATAAATCCTGCAAGCACGGCGATTACCGTATTTAAAATGCCCGTGATGATAGAAATTTTAACCAAACCCTCATCCTTTTTCACAAAGCTAGAAAGAGTGATCATCACACCAAATCCAAGCGAGAGCGCAAAAAATACCTGTCCCAAAACATCAACGAAAAGCTTTAAATTTATCTTTGAGAAATTAGGCGTTAAGTAAAATTTTACGCCTTCTATTGCACCATCAAGTGTGATATTTTTAGCAATCATAATAAGCATTAAAATAAAAAGTAGTGGCATTAAAAATTTCGCTGATCGCTCGATACCGCCGACCGCACCCTGCACCAAAATAGCGTAATTAACCAGCACAAAAACAAGAGTCGCAAAGCTGATAGCAAGTGGATTGCTTACGATATTTTGCTCATAAAACGCACTTGTCTCCTCAAAACTAACCACATGCGAGAGATCAAGCAAACCAAATGAAATTTGGGCGATGTAGTTTAGCACCCAGCCACCAATAACCATGTAGTAAGCCATAATGCCAAATGCACCAACAAGCCCCATCCAGCCAACGATCTGCCACTTTTTGCTGATCTTTTTGCCATTTATCGATCCACCAAAAGCATCCACAGCGTTGCATTTTAGGCGTCTGCCGATCGCGTTTTCAGCCAAAATCATCGGTATGCCAATCACGATCATCGCGATACAAAACACGAGTACATAGGCACCACCGCCGTTTTGCCCGACTAAATACGGAAAACGCCACGTCGCACCAAAGCCAACCGTAGCTCCTGCAACAGCTAAAATATATGTGAGCCTTGAACTCCAAGATTTTCTATCCATCTTTTTGCCTTTGTGAAAAATAGGGATTATATAAAAAAATTGATTAAATTTTGCTAGCAACAAGCGGTGTTAGGATGCAAGCTCAGTTTTTTGTTAATTCTAAGAATTTTTACGAATAATTTTTATTTCACGTTTTGTTTTTATTGACAATTTTAGACAACTGCTTAAAAATAAATTTATTAGCGCAAAACACCAAATTCTACATATCCCTCTGTTGCAATAAACAATATCCAGCCCTCCTTGGGACTACAAAAATAGTGATGTTCTGGGATATTTTCAACTATAAATTTTAAAAAATCATAAAAATACTCGGGTGCAAATTTAACCTCTATGCTTGTTATATTGTCGCCGATGTAGCTTATCTCGCCACTTAAAATTTTACTTTTGACGCTTGGATCTGAGCTGAGAAATTTTTTAATGTCGGCAATTTTTTTATATTCAGCCGTTTTGTAACCTTTTAAATTTTGCAAAACTGGCTTTGAGCCGATAAAGGTCAAATTTTGTTCTATAAACTCCGTTCCATCGTTACTCACGCACCACTTATTGCTAAAATTTGATAAAAAAGCGAGCATCTCATCGTCAGCTGAGATAAAATTTGAAATAGGATTTTTCTGGCTCATTTGCCTCCTTTTTATAAAATCTAGCAAAACTACCCATAATCCTTTAAAAACAAAGATTGCATAAAAATTAATGTAGGATTGTGGATAATTTTTTATCGCTAATTCGCACACAAAACTGGTTCAGGTTTTAGCTTCACGCTTGGAGCTGTTTTACTAAAGCTTATGAGATCCTCTGTCGTTTGGATACTAAAAGGTAGACGTGTGAGGCAGACTTTAAAAATTTCAGCTGCTGCTATTGCGTCATTTAACGCTCTGTGGTGGGTATTGTTTATGCCAAGAAGCTCTTTTAGCGAGCCAAGTCCGTATTTTTGAGAAGCGATAGTGCGGCGACTAAGATCGATGGTGCAAAGCTTTCTATTTAGCAACATACCAAGACCGATCTCATTTAGGCTGTGAGAGATAAAGCCATAGTCAAAATTTACGTTATGAGCGATAAAGACGCTAGTTCCTAGAAAAATTTTAAACCGCTCAAGCACATTTAGTAAATTTGGCGCGCCAACTAAATCGCTAGCCTTTATGCCGGTTAGCTCGGTGATATTTTCAGGTACCACAGGAGCTGCCACAAAGCTTTCAAAGCGCCCTATCTCAATGCCATTTTTCATTTTGATCGCACCGATTTCAATGATCTGTCCGCTCGTTGTACCACCAGTCGTTTCGATATCAACCACACAAAATTCCTGCTCGCTAATATCTCTAAACCTTGTGCCAAGCTCTATCTCATTCTCTTCATTTCTGGTGATATCAAGCCCAAGGGTTCGCCACATATCAAGGTCGCGCACGTCAATTAGCAACGAAATTTCTTCTATATCGCCAAATCTTAAAATAAACTCATGATAGCTTAAATTTTGCCTAGCTAAAATTTCTATGCTATTTTCTAAACGCTGTTTTTTTGGTTTCAAAACTCAAGCTTTATGGCGCGGATGGCTTGTTCGTAAGAATTTGATGAGAAGATGTAGTTGCCAGCCACCAAAATATCAGCTCCGGCCTCTTCAAGATCAGGTGCATTTAGTCCATTTACGCCGCCGTCCACTTCAATGAGACACTTGGCGTTTTTACGCTCTATTAGCTCTCTTAGCGCCCTTGTTTTTTCAAGCACAACTGGCATAAATTTCTGACCGCCAAAGCCAGGATTTACACTCATCAAAAGCACCATATCGACTTCATCAATGATATGCTCAATCGCACTAACTGGCGTGTGTGGATTTAGCACGATGCCAGGGCTAACGTCATTTTTCCTGATGTGATCAATGAGTCTCATTGGGTGCTTCTCTTCTTCGATGTGAAAGGTTAGAAATTTTGGCTTTAGCGGTAAGAAAAGGTCAGCAAAAAATGAGTTATTTTCAACCATCAAATGTATATCAAGCGGCTTTGTAGCGGCCTTTGCAACGGCATTTACCACAACTGGTCCGATGGTTAGATTTGGCACAAAATGCCCATCCATAACATCAACATGCACCAGATCGCACCCAGCCTCGCAAATGGCTCTTATCTCAGCTGCCAAATTTCCAAAATCAGCCGATAAAATACTAGGTGCAACGTACATTTCTTCTCCTCACTTGGTTACAAATACAAAGCCTATTTCATCATCTTTTACATCTAGTCTATTCATGATGCCTACACTATTGTGATCGAAAAAAACATCATCAGATAAAATTTTAGGCAAGCTAACTTTTACTTTTATGCCTTTTTGCCAAAGATGAGTCAAAAATTTATCTGTAATGATACTAAAAATTTGAGAATATCCACTTAAATAATCATTTGAATCATTGCCTTCAGGCATAAAAATAGAGCAAATTTTATCTAACTTATCTTTTTTTACACCAAATAGCACTCTTGCGTAAATATCACCATAATACTGAACACAAATACGCAAATAATCGCACTCGTCCTCTATGTCAAGCGCACTAACTTTGGTATCAACACACAAAATTTCTTCTTCTGCTAACTGTGAGATAATTTTGCTCGCAATTTGCGTCACATAAGATGAAATTTGAGCAACGCTCTTGTTGATATCTACTGGCTCTGCATCAAACTCTCTTTTTTTAAGATAAAAAATAGTGTCGTCTTTGTAAAAGTCATTTAAATTTTTATAGATAAATATATTTGCATCTTTAAGGTATGTTACTAATTCGATAGATAAATTTGATTCGTTTATGCCACAAAGCGAAATAAATGCACCTGATCTTTTGCTAATGCTAGCAAGTTTGATTAGAAATTTTGCACCCCTTATATTTAAAGCACCAGAAATATTTACCCATAAAATAAAAAATTTATATCCGATTTTTAGCATAATGTCATGAGCTGACATATCAAAATCTTCAATAAAATCTGAGTCCATAAAACTTTTTATGGCATAAATAACGACACCATCTTTTATAAAAGTATCTATCTGATTTTGCTTTAATCTCACATGATTTAGCTGCGATACTGCATGACTATATAAATTCTTTTTTTTATTAAACTCGGTCGCATCTCTAGCCTCAACCACATCAAATGAGCGATTTTTGAGATAATTAGCCAAATAGTGCTTATACTGCTCAGTTGAGTTGTAAATGAAAACTTTGTCATTTGCGTTATTTAGAAATTTATTTAAAAACAAGCTTGCGATATTTTCACTTTCAAACATCGAGATATTTAAAATATTCTTAACTGTTTTCATCATCAATTCATAAAAAATTTCATTGTAATCGCAAATCGCAAATACCACGCCAAGCTTTTGTGCTTCTTCGCTTAAATTTTCAATTATTCTACCAAGCCAAATAGGACTAAAAAATGTAACATTTTTTAGTGAAAGCAGTATAGCGCTGATGTCACGCGATGAAATTTGGTTTATGTATTTTTCACTTAATTTTAATGGAACATTCTCTGCTTCCAAAAAACCAAAAGGCCTTATAATAGCCATTGAACCATTAAAAGTTAATTTCATTTTTGTAGAGCTTTTTTAATAAATATAATGGTTTGCATCTCTGGATAAACATTGATATCTAAAATTTTATCAACTCCAAAATCATAAAATTCAGGCCTACTGGACTCATAAGAGAGTAAAATCTCAAAAAAGCAAAGCATCTCTTTATCAATCTTGCTTAATGATTGCTTATTCATATTCATTGCTTTTAAAAAAATATCCCAAAGACTAAAGCCATATTTTTTTTGCAAAATTTTATTATAGCTTACATCAGAATACGAAATAACATCTGACATGCAAGATGGATATTTTGAAAATAAATTCTCACACACTATAATACAGGCCATAGAATATGGAGCAAGCGATAAATAGTTATAGTGCTTTTCTTTAAAAGAATTTAATACCTTTAGCCAATCTGATAAAATTTTGGCATTAAGCTCGATCAAATCAACGATTTTAAAATTAAATACCTTATAAATTTTTGGAGATTTTAAAAATATAAAATAAGAAAGCACTATCGCTTTAAAAGTATCAATGCCAAGCATATTTGCTATTACTACCAAATCGTTGCCATCATAAGGAATATCAAATTTTGCACGTTTAAAAATGGAGCTAAAATAAGTTTTAAAAGATGCTATATTTTGTAAAGTAGCAACTGCTTCAGTTACATTACCAGCTAGCAAAAAATGCTCGACTTTTTCAAAAAGAGTTGGCATCTGTAAAACAAAATCAACATTTTTTTCGATCAACTCTTTACTAAGCATTTTGTATCACTCAAGATTTCTAAATATTTTTGCTATTTATAATTATAGGCAAAAGCGTCATTTTATCTAGATTATTAATAAAAATCAATTCTTTTAAAAAAGAATCTATTTAAGCATTACTTTTGTTTGTTTTAGATAAAATCAGCAGAAATTTTTGTTTATAAGGAAAAAAAATGTCAAAAAGATGTGCGATAACAGGCAAAGGACCGATGATAGGCAACAATGTGAGCCACGCTAACAATAAAACTAAAAGAAGATTCTTGCCAAATCTTAGAACGATTCGTGTTACACTAGAAGATGGTACTACAAGAAAGATAAAAGTTGCTGCTTCTACTCTAAGAACGATGAAAAAACAATCAAACTAAGAATATAAAATGAAGAGGAATTTATGTCTTTTCTCTCAAGACTTTTAAAATTCCTCAACTGGTCAAACTCTACAAAACCAGAAATAAGCCTAGATACTGAGCTTTACGAACAATTAAAACCTTTTAGATTTCCACTAATTTCAGTCGTATTGCTGTTACTTTTTGGAACATTAGGTTATGTCTTAATAGATAATTTCTCGCTAATAGATGCCTTTTACCAAGCTGGCATGACTTTTACAACAGTTGGTTTTACCGAAGTTGCTCCAATAACTCCAAAGGGCAGAATTTTTACTATCACTTTTATACTTATTGGTTTTATTATATTTACACTATCGATTGGTATTGTGGTTGAGGTTTTAAAAAGAGGTACATTAATTAGCATTTTAAAGGAACGACGCATGCTTTATAGGATCGCAAGACTAAAGAATCACTTCGTTATTTGTTATCACAATCTATACACAATCGAACTTAGTGCTCAATTTCGCGAAAATCATATACCTTTTGTAGTGGTCGATGATAGAGAAGATATCGCAGAGCTGGCTCAAATTTATAAATACCCATATTTCATAAAAGCTCAGCCACACACACAAATTGCCTTTTTAAAAACACATCTATCAAGCGCAAAAGGACTTATAACTCTTAGCTCAAATATTGCTGATAACATCGCCCTTATAGCATCTGTAAGACTTTATGAAAAAGAGATAGGTCGCAGAAAGCCTTATCATATCATCACAAACGCAGAGACAGAAGACGATACGCAAAGATTAAAAAAATTAGGCGCTGACAATGTGGTAAGCCCATCTCGCTTAGTCGCGCAACGGTTAAGTGCCATGAGCGTAAGGCCGGACATGGAAAATTTATTAGAGCAGTTTTTGTATACAAAAAATTCACCCATCGATATAGAAGAAATTCTTGTTCCTGATTACTCTTGGATAAGATTTAAAAGACTAAAAGAGACTCATCTACGAAATATCACGAATGCGGACATAGTAGGTATTAGAGATATAAATAATAATTTTGTACCAATGCCAAATGGTGACACATTAGTAGGGACAGGATCAAAGCTTCTAGTCATCGGTACCGTTGATGGAATACGTCTAACCAAGCGTGTTGTAAAAAGCAAACACAAACCTGAAGAATTCAAATACGTATAAAATAAATTTTCTATTCGCTCTTTTTAAAAATTTAAGCAATGGCTTGGTACCTTTTTTATATCCAAGCATTTACAAAGTCTTGATAAAATTTCTCAAATTTTTATAGGAGCCGATATGTTACATGAATATACAGACCTTATAAATGAGCTAAAGAAAACCGATGCTCGTTTTGCTGCTCTTTGCAAAAAGCATGATGAACTAAATAAAAAAATAGACGACAATCTAGCAAAACCATCTGAAATTGATAATTTAAAGAAAGAGAAGTTAAAGCTAAAAGACGAAATTTACGCTCAAATTTTAAAGCATAAAAAGTAAGAATAAATTTATCTAATCTTTGAGATTAGATAATAAATTCTGGCTCAAATTTTGTCCCATTTACTCGAACTATTCTTGCTGGTATACCAACGACTGTCGCGTTTGCTGGGACATTTTTTAGCACGACCGAGTTTGCGCCGATCTTAGCATTTTCGCCAATCGTTATGGCACCTAGTATCTTTGAGCCAGCTGCAATAGTCACACCATTTTTTACAGTTGGGTGCCTTTTGCCACACTCTTTTCCGGTGCCTCCAAGTGTTACTTGATGATACATCATTACATCATCGCCTATCTCAGCTGTCTCACCGATAACCACACCCATGCCATGATCTATAAAAAATCTCCTACCGATCTTTGCTCCAGGGTGTATCTCGATACCAGTTAAAAATCTTGCAATCTGCGAGATGAGTCTAGCTAGAAAAAAATGTTCTTTTTTATATAAAAAATGAGAAATTTTATGAAACAAAACCGCATGGATGCCAGGAGTGTTTATAAGTATTGCCAAAAAGCAACACTTATGTACCGATGGGTCTTTTTCACGAACAGTTTGAACTAGCTCCTTTAGACTCTCCCACATATTTTTATGCTCCGTAAAGCTCTGTGCTTAAGTATCTTTCGCCATTATCTGGAGCTATGAAAAGTACTTTTTTGCCAGTGCCAAGTCTTTTAGCCACTCTTTTTGCAGCCACGTAAGCGGCACCACCGCTTATACCTATCATCAAGCCATCGCTTTTTGCGATTGATCTAGCTGCGTTTAGTGCGTCATCGTTGCTTACTTTTTCTACTTCGCCAACTAAGCTCATATTCATAGTATTTGGTAAAAATCCGGCTCCAATGCCTTGAATTTTATGTGGTCCTGGGTTGCCACCACTTAAAACCGGCGATGCTTCAGGCTCTACTGCGATGATCTTAGTGTCATAGCCCTTTTCTTTTAAAATTTTTGCTACGCCACTTATTGTGCCGCCTGTGCCAACACCAGCTACAAATGCATCAAGCTTGCTAAAATCAGCCACAATTTCAGCAGCTGTTGTTAGCTCGTGAGCTTGTGGGTTATACTTGTTTTCAAACTGGCTTAACATTACGTGATTTGGCTGAGCTGCTAGCTCTGTAGCTCTTGCGATCGCTGCTTTCATACCACCAGACGCTGGAGTAAGCTCAAGCTGTGCACCATAAGCAGCTACTATTTTGCGTCTTTCTATACTCATGCTCTCTGGCATGCAAAGTATCACTTTAAAACCAAGTGCAGCACCGCACATCGCTACACCAATGCCAGTATTTCCGCTCGTTGGCTCAACGATAGTATCACCATGTTTTAGCGTACCGTCAGCTAGCATTTTGGTTATCATATTAAATGCGATCCTATCTTTTACAGAGCCACCTGGGTTAAAAAACTCTAGTTTTACGTAAATTTCGGCTTCATCAGCATCTGTTTTTACCTTTACGATAGGTGTATTACCAATCGTTTTAACGATGTTATCGTAGATCATCACTCCTCCTAAATTAAATAAGATAAATTTTGTGTAAATTTAGCACAGAATTTTAAAATAGATTATAAAAAGCCCCGATCTTTGGCAAATTTATAAATAGTTGTTACATATTAGTAGTTTAATTTTTAATGCTGCTTAATATTTTTTGACCATTTTGGCTTAAAATTTTACCTTTGAAATTTTCTTTACAAAACTCCAAAATAAGAGCATGATAGAGTTTTAAAATTTCAACCTCATCAAATTCCTCACTATCAAGAAATTTATAAATTTCATCATAATCAAGCGAGCTAAACCACTCAGCAGCCTCATCGTAGCTCTCAAAAGTATAGTCAAAATACGCCATTATCCTAAGTGCGTAAGCATCAACGACCATGTAAGGCTTGCCGCAAGCATATGCCAGTATCGCGTCGCAAGTCTCGGCTCCAACACCTTTTACGCTTATGAGCCACTCACGGCTGGTATTTTCTTTAAAATTTTCAAAGCTCTCGAATTCATTTTTTATAGCTAGGCAAAGCGTTTTTAGCCGTTTTGCCTTTGTGTTATAAAAGCCACTTGGCTTTATAAGCGTGGCAAGCTCGCTGTTTTCAAGAGAACAGATGCCTTCTAAACTATCTTTGCCAGCATTTTTTAGATTATTTAATGCTTTTTCTACGTTTTTCCAGTTGGTATTTTGCACCAAGATAGCACCCAAAATAACCTCAAAAGTACCATCACCTGGCCATTTTAGCTCGTCTAAATTTCTACTTTTGTGATTTAGCAGGGCTAAAAACAGATCAGTTGATCTCATTTTAAATTTTCTTTAAAAGTTAGATAAAACTGCTTTGCTGTCCTGCCACTTCTACTAGCTCTTAACGTGGCAAAATTTTTAGCAAGCGTGTGAAGCTCCTCTTTGTCGCCTATGTAATCCTTAAAGTAAAAATCAACCATTTTTAGGTACTCATCGTAGTTGCCTTGATAAAAGCTGATCCAAAGGCCAAAGCGATCTGAGAGAGAAATTTTCTCCTGGGCTGCGTCGCTGTAGTGGATTTCGCCGTCAATTAGCTCTGAGTTTTCATTTTCACTTTTAAACTCGCTTATTAGATGTCTGCGGTTTGACGTAGCGTATAAAAGTACGTTTTTTGGCGGCTTTTGGATAGAGCCGTCCATTATAGGCTTTAGAAATTTATACTCATTACTGCCATTTTCAAAGCTTAGATCATCGCAGAAAATGATAAATTTAAACTCACTCTTTCTGATCTCATCAATGATGTCACCAAGGTATTTTAGATCCTCGCAGCCGATCTCAATAATGCGAAGCCCAGCTTTATAAAATTTAGTAAAAACAGCCCTTACAAGGCTTGATTTGCCACATCCTCTCTCGCCCCAAAGAAGCACGTGATTTGCGTCTTTACCTTCTATAAAATTTAGAGTATTTTTTAGCAAAATTTCTTTTTGTTTATCTAGCCCGTAAAGTGAGTCGATATCTACAAAATCAATATCATCAACTGGTTTTAGCATGCCTTTTGTGCTTCTATATATCGCTGCATACTTCACGCCCCAATCTATCATTTCTTATCCTTTCTTAGATAGACCAAAATTTCAGCCAAAACATCGTCATCGTCCTTGCTACGTAACTTTAGCCTGATCTTTTCATCATCATTTTTTGTTATTAGTATGTTTTGCTCGCTATTTGAGATCATTTTTATGCCAGCTTTTAGAGCTAAAATTTTAATGATAATGACATCTAAAAACTGCTTTGTAAATGTATCCATCTTGCCAAATCTATCCTCAAGCTCGCTTTGTATCTCATAGACCTCGCTAACCTCTTTGCACTTGCTAAGGCGCCTGTAAATTTCAAGCCTTAGTCTATCTTCTCTTATAAATTCTTGATTTAAAAAGGCGCTCACACTAAGCTTTAGATCTATTTTGTCAAGCTTTGCGGAATCTTGATTAAGAAGCTTATTTATCTCATCTTCTAGCATCTTTAGATATAGCGAGTAGCCAATAGCCTCGATGTGGCCGCTTTGTGCCTCTCCGATGATGTTACCACCACCTCTTATCTCAAGGTCGTGATATGCTAACACCGAGCCAGCGCCCAAAAATGAGTTGCCCTCAAGTGCAACAAGTCGTTTTAGCGCGTCTTTACTAATGGCATCTTTATCTTCCACCAAAAAGTAGCAGTATGCCTGCTTGTCACTTCTGCCCACGCGACCGCGGAGCTGATGCAGGTCAGCCATGCCAAATTTATTGGCATTTTCTACGATTATGGTGTTTGCATTTGGCAAGTGGATGCCGCTTTCAACGATGCTGGTACAAAGCAGCAAGTCGTACTCGCCCCGCTCAAATTTCATCATCTCATCTTCAGTAACTTTCGCATTTACCTTTGAGTGAAGTATCAAAATTCTAAGCTTTGGCAAAATTTTTCTTAGATCATTTGCTGTCTGCTCTATGTCTGCGATGTGGTTGTGGATGTAAAAGGTCTGCCCACCACGTCTTAGCTCACGCATGATCGCCTCTTTGATGACCTTCTCGTCCCACTCTCTCACGCTTGTTCTCACATCCAGCCTTGAGCTTGGCGGAGTGGCTAAAATACTATATGTTTTTATCTTGCTAAGCGCCATATTTAGGCTTCTTGGTATCGGCGTAGCGCTCATGCTTAAGATGTGCGAGTGCTGAGAAATTTCTTTTAGCTGCTCTTTTTGCTTAACGCCAAATTTATGCTCCTCATCAACGACGATAAGCCCCAAATTTTCAGCCTTTACACCAAGAAGTGCATGTGTACCCACGCAAACTATGGGCTCATTTTCTTTTAGCGCTTTTTGTAGGCTCGCCTTTTCTTTAGCACTTGAGAAGCGATCTAGTCTAAAGACCTTTATGCCAAATTTGCTAAATCTTTGGCTTAGCGTCTTGTAGTGCTGCGAGCTAAGAAGCGTTGTTGGCACGAAGAAAAACGCACTAAAGCCTGATTTTATGCAGGTAAATATGGCGTTCATCGCAACTTCAGTCTTGCCAAAGCCAACATCACCGCTAAGCAGCCTATCCATCACCTTGCCGCTTTTTAGCTCATCTTTTATATCATTTACCGCTTTTTGCTGATCGCTCGTGTATGAAAAGCCAGCGTCTTGGACGAAATTTAGATAAGAGATATCCTCTTTTTGTAAAATTTTGCCTGCGATTAGCTCCCTTTTTGCAGCCATTGCTACGATCTTTGAGGCGATCGCGAATAGTTTTTCTCTAACCTTCTCTTTTATCTTGGCAAAATTTGCCTTACCTAAGCGATCAAGCACCGCCATAGAGCCATTTTGAGCGATGTAGCGGTCTATCAAATTTAGATGTTCAACCGGCAAAAGAAGCTTGTCGTCATTTTGGTAGGCGATAACCACAAATTCTTTCGTCGCGCCCAAAACCTTGATCTTTTCAAGGCCCAAAAAACGTCCTATACCATAATCTTCATGCACGACGTAGTCATTTACTTTTAACTCGTCCACCACAAGACTTGAGCGTTTAACTCGCCTTTTTTTCTCAAATTTATTTAGTGAGACTACGATCTTATCACTTGAGTTTAAATTTACTACAAGGGGCGAAATTTCAAGCTTTACGTTGGCAAAGCCATCAAGCTCATAGCCCTTAAAAAGCCCTTCATTTCTTGAAAGAACGGTTATGCTTTTGCTCTTATTTAGCTCAAAAAAGTCAAAATTTAAAGTAACCTCAAGATCTTTATAAACCTTTGGCTCGGGTAAAATTTCAATACCCTTAAATTTATCTTCAGGCACATCATAAATTTCAAAATCGATCTTTTTAACAAGCTTTGAGTCAAATTCTTTTAAATAGTCACTAAAGCTATCTATCGCCCAAAATCCAAGCGAATTTAGGTCATTCACCAAGGCATCGCTTTGCATATCCTCGATCTTTTGGCTAACTTTTTCAAACTCATCTTTGCTCAAATTTGCGATAAAAGGAACTATCTCGGCCTCGCTTAGCTCGGCTTTGTTGCTAATTTGCGTGGCGGTGTTATAATTTCTTATGCTCTCCACCTCATCGCCAAAGAGCAAAATCCTAACAGGATCATCCATATTTACGCCGTAAATGTCAACCACTTCGCCACGAATGCTAAACTCGCCAACGCTCTCAACGATATCGACGCACTCGTAGCCAAAGCGTATGAGTAAGTCGGCAAATTCGCTTAAATTTAGATTATCTTTTAGCTTGATCGTTGAGCTTTTTAGGTTTTTTTGCGTTGGAAGCGGGTTTAAAAGTGTGCTAAATGGACTTATGATGATCTTTTTGCCATCAAATTTATAGTATTTGCTAAGCACGGATGAAATTTCAAAAAGCTCTTCGTTAAAGCTTCTTAGATCATCGCCCTTTTTAGCTCTAAAATCAGGTAGTTTAAAAGCGCTAAAGCCAGCAAAACTGGCCGCATCAGCGCAGAGCGCCGCCTCTTTATCATCTTCACAGATGAGAATTTGTGGGGCGTGTGTTAAAAGATACTCATAGACCTTTGCTTGCATAGTACTCTTTTAAAAAGGCTTCGGCCAGGTGAAACGAGCCAAATGCTAGGTAAATTTTGCCGTTTTTTGCCTCTTTTATATCGTTCATATCGCTTGGCTCAAACTCTCTATGCGAAATTTCAAGCTCGTTTAACGCTTTATTTATAAGCTCTCCGCCAAGCTCCCTGCCCTCGCAGTGGTAGTGATAAAGCAGCACATCCTCAACGACTGGCTTTAGAGCTGCCAAAACCGCCTTGAAATCTTTATCTAAAAATGAGTTATAAACTAGAGTTAGCTTCTTGTCACTAAACTCTTCTTGGCTAAATTTCTTAGCCACAGCCTTTGCGCCAAGCTCGTTATGACCGACATCAACGTATAAATTTGAAGCGATCTTTTCACATCTGCCACGAAGTGATAAAGCGCCAAGCTTTTTGATATCTATGCTGCTATCTAAAATTTTAGCCGCAGCGTAGGCTAGAGTTAAATTTGATCGTAAAAACTCTGGCAGATTAAATTTATCTGCATAGTTTGAGATCTCGTTTAAATTTTCTTTTGTTAAAATTTCTCTTGGAAAGCTCAGAGTTGCGCCTTTCTCGCTTGCGATCTCTTTTGCGATAGCCACACTTATCTCGTTCATCTCATCATTTAAAATAGCTCTTTTCCCCATGGCTTCAAATTTGGTGCGTGAAATTTCTTCTAAGCTATTGCCTAATATCGCTGTGTGATCAAAGCCGATCGGAGTAAAGATGCTTAGCTCTTTTTCAAAGACATTCGTCGCATCCAGCACGCCGCCCATGCCAGCCTCGCAGACAAAGTAGTCACAACCCTCAAAAAGCACCGCAGAAAGCAGTGTCATATACTCAAAATAGCTTGTTTTTATCTTGTACTCGTCACTTAAAAGAGCTTGCAAACGCTCGTGAGCTGCTTCTAAAATTTCATCGCTAGCAACCTCACCATTTAGCCAAAATCGCTCGTTAAATTTAAATATATGTGGGCTCGTGTAGTGCCCTACTTTTGCACCATTTTGGCTTAAAATTTGCGCTAAAAAGCGTCCAGTACTTCCTTTGCCATTTGTGCCTATTATGTGAATAATCTTAAATGGCTTTATGTGCTCTTTTATAGTCGCATACGCTCTAATAATTCTGCCATAATCAATCTCTTTGTAGTAAAGTGGTTTGCCATCAAGAAATTTAGCTAGGCTCATTTTTCCTCGATTATCTTTGGCATTACTTGATTTCTACCATTTTCTTTTGAGAGATAAAGCATCTTATCAGCAGCTTCAAGCGTCATCGTCTCGCTTAAATTTGCACTTCTTGTCGCTATGCCAGAACTAATAGTAACTTTAATGCGTTCATTTTTATAGATAAATTTAAAATTTTCTATCATACTTCTTAGCTTATCCCCAAATTTAACACTATCTTTTAAGCCAGTACTTGGAAGTAAGATTACAAATTCTTCACCGCCATATCTACCAACAAAATCAACCTTTCTAGCATTTTTCTTAAGTACTTGAGCCACTGCTGAAAGAATAACATCTCCAGCCTCATGCCCATAAGTATCGTTTATGCTTTTGAAATAATCAATATCAACAAAGCATATAGAGTAATCAGTCCCATAGCGTTTATATGCCTCTTCGATACGTTGAATCTCATTCATCAAAGCACGCTTAGTAGATACTTTTGTCAAAAAGTCTTCTTTGCTCTCCAGTTTAGCTTCTTCAAGCTCTTTTTCAAGACTATTCACTCTATTTTGAAGCTCTAAAATGTTAGCTTGCCTATTGTGCATCTCGATACCAAGCTCTTTGCTCTCGATCTCCAAAGCACCAGCGATCTCAATAAGCATGCTTTTTACTTGATCAATACTGTTTGTATTTAAATTTACATTTTTAAGATCATTTTTAATGCTTTTTACTTTATCAGAACTACTTTGCGAACTAACCGCAATATCAGAAATTCTCTCGCTTATATTTTGCAAGACATTATTTAGCGAACCAACTTTTTCTATGATCTCTGTTCTATCTTCTTCTATTCTGCGATCAACAAATGCCTTTACCTTTTCTTGAAATTCTTTGCTATTTAAGGTTTTAGGATTTTGCTTCAAAGTACTTCTTATCGTGCTAAGCTCTTCATCAAGATCCTTTGTAATAGAAGGCTCAAGAGTAAGGCTTAAAAGCTGAATCAAAACATCCTCTTCGCCATCTTCATCTTTTTGTGTAAGAAATTTTTCAAGTTCAGAACTCATTGTCTTTAAATCATCAAAATTTCTAACACCATAATATTTCAAAAATTCTAAAAATTCAGTGTCATACGAGCTAACAAAATCAAACCATCTAAGGCACATTTCTTCAAGATTTTTCTCATCATATCTTCTAGCAAGTAGCTGCATACTTTGCTCTGCTAAGCTTTTTGCGTCTTTATTGTGAAGCATTGAGATAGCTTGGAGAATTCTTCTAGCAAATGCGCTTAGTGATTGTAGTTTTTTATCATCAGCCGCAAGTCCTGCTCCTTGTTGAGCACCTCTAGAGAGCCTAGCAGTCATAAAAGCAACAAGCTCATCGACCGTCTTTATATGAAGACTAAAGGCTTGATTTTTATATTCATCACCAAGCCTTGAGATATATTTTTCTATCTTTTTACTCTCTTCTGTTGTAAAGCCATGTTTTTTAGAAATTTCATTATAGACTTCAGTGTAATTCTCTGGCGTTAGCATCAAATGGCGATCTTTGATCTCATTTAAGGCTTCCTTGACTATTTGACTAACGGTTACTGCTGCCATTTCTATATCCTTTTACCGCTAAACTTGCGATATACTCATCAAAGGCCTCTTTTGATGCCTCTTTGATAGCTTCGTATTTTTGAGTATCACTAAGAACGCTATCAGCAAATCTTACATCTTTTTGACGTCTTGCGACACTAAAGTCATACTCGCCAGTGGCTGGAATATCAACCACGCTACCATCTTTAAATTTAGTCTTATAATTTAAGCTTAAATGTGCTTTATATGACGTAATGTAGCCAAATTCATCATAAATGATCGCTTCATAGCTTAAATTATTAACTGAAACTATTATCAAAGTATCAGCACTCTCTTTACTTGATAAATCTTTATTTAGCCTTGCGACCATACCCTCTTTTACGGCGTCTTTTATCCAGACACTATTTTTTGGCTCTTCTTTGCTGATAATCACATCAACGTAAATTTTATCGCCAACTAGATCATGTGTGATCTTTGAAACTGGCTTATAACCACACCCGCAGATAAATATCGCAATAAAAAATGCTAAAAAATATCTCAAAATTTATCCTTTAATGACAAAATTTACTAATTTGCCTTTTATATAAATCTCTTTTAAAATTTCTTTTCCTTCAAGCCATTTAGCTACGTTTTGCTTAGCTAGTTTTAAAATTTCACCCTCGCTCTCGCTTGCTGCCACTTCAAACTCAGCCCTTTTTTTGCCATTTACCGTAACTGCAAGAGCGATGCTATCTTTTACAAAAACCTCTTCTTTTACGGCTATCTTTGTGAAATTTTTTCTGCCAAAAAGCTCTTCGCTAAGCTCATTTGCGATATGCGGTACGATAGGCTCAATTAAATTTAAGATGATAAAAAAGCCCTCAGCATTTACATCTTCGTTATCTTGTGCATTTATGGCGTTTAGCGCCTCCATGCAAGCAGCGATTAGCGTGTTAAAAGCAAATGTATCACCAAAGACCTCAGTTGATTTTTTAAGCGCTTCATAAATTTTTAGCCTTGCAAATTTCTCATCTTTGTTTAAGCTTTCATGGTCTATCTCAGGCAATTTATCTATCTTTTTAATAGTTTGTGCCTTCTCCCAAAGCCTATTTAAAAACCTAAACGCGCCTTCAACTGCGCTGTCATTCCACTCAAGCTCTTTTTGAGGAGGCGCTGCAAAAAGGATAAAGAGCCTTGCCGTATCGGCGCCATATTTATTGATAATATCGTCAGGATCTACGACATTGCCCTTACTTTTGCTCATCTTTTTGCCATCTTTTAAGACCATGCCTTGAGTTAGTAAATTTTCAAACGGCTCATCATCTCTTAGATAGCCTAGATCTCTTAAGACCTTTTGAAAAAATCTAGCGTATAAAAGGTGCAAGATCGCATGCTCGATACCGCCGATATACTGATCTACATTCATCCAGTAATTCACGCTCTTTTCATCAAGCGCTTTTTGCTCCCACGTCTTCTCATCGCTTGCAAATCTAGCAAAATACCAGCTACTCTCCACAAACGTATCCATCGTATCAGTCTCTCTGATCGCATCCTGTCCGCATTTTGGACACTTTGTAAATTTCCAAGTTGGATGTTTATCTAAAGGATTGCCCTCGCCTGTGATCTCGACATCTTCAGGTAGCGCGATAGGCAAATTTTCCTCTTTTTCAGGCACTACGCCGCAGCATTTGCAGTGCACTACTGGTATTGGCGCACCCCAATATCTTTGACGAGAAATTCCCCAGTCTCTTAATTTGTAGTTTGTGATCCTTTTGCCCAAACCATCTTTTTCAAATTTTTCTATTATGAAATTTTTAGCTTCTTCAGAAGTAAGTCCATTTATAAGCTCAGAATTTATAGAAATTCCATACTCAGAATATGCTTTTGAGCCATCACTTTCACCCTCGAGTGGCTTTACGACTGGTTTTATAGGAAGATTAAATTTACTTGCAAACTCGAAGTCTCTTTGATCGTGCGCAGGCACAGCCATGATAGCGCCACTGCCGTAGTCAGCTAGGATGAAATTTGCAACCCAAACTGGGATCTTTTCATTTGTGAGTGGATGAACGACATAAATTCCTAAAAATTCTCCGTCTTTTTCGCTCGCTTGACGCTCTCTTGGGCTTTGATTTAGGATTGTTTTTATCTTTGTCTTTTTATTTTCATCAATTTTATCACTCTCAAGCAATGCTTTTACGATAGGATGCTCAGGTGCAAGGGCTGTGTAGCTAACGCCGTAAATCGTATCAGCTCTTGTAGTAAACACTTCAAAGCTATCAATTTTACCATCTAAAGCCTCTTTTGAAGCTTCATCAAGATAAAATTTAAACTCCAAGCCGTAGCTTCTGCCGATCCAGTTTTCTTGCATTGTGATTACTTGATTTGGCCATTTACCTTCAAGAAGCTTCAGATCATCAAGTAGCTCACTAGCGTATTTTGTGATGTTAAAGTAATATCCTGGAAGCTCTTTTTGCACCACTTCATTACCACATCTCCAGCATTTGCCATCCTCCACCTGCTCGTTTGCAAGTACGGTTTGATCGTATTCGCACCAATTTATAATTGCATTTTTTCTATAAACAAGCCCTTTTTCAAACATCTTTATAAAAAAGCTTTGCTCCCACTTAGTGTAAAGTGGATCAGACGTGGCTAAAATTCTCTTTTTAGAAAACGAAAAGCCAAGACTTGCAAGCTCTTTTTTCATATAGTCGATGTTTTCGTAAGTCCAAATTTTAGGGTGAATTTTATGTTTTATGGCTGCGTTTTCAGCTGGCATACCAAAGCTATCAAAGCCGATAGGATGAAGCACATTATATCCGCTTTTTCTATATGACCTAGCCAGCGCATCGCCGATAGAGTAGTTTCTCACATGCCCCATATGTATGCGTCCGCTTGGATAAGGAAACATACTTAGGATATATTTTTTTGGCAAGCTTAGGTCATCTTTTGGTTCAAATTCTTCATTTTTATCCCAAATTTCTTGCCATTTTTTTTCTATCTTTAAAGGCTCATATTTTCTCTTTTCAGCCATTTTTTCTCCTAAAATTCTTCTTGAGCTTTGCTTGATTCTATTAAAACCAAGGCTAGTGAAAATATATTTGCGATGACTGCACCGATAGCTAACGAATAGCTAAGTGTTATATTTTCAGAGACTTGCAAAATAACAAAAGCTGGTATAAGGTGTAAATCAGCAACCAGCGAGCTTGCAAAAAGCTCAGCTGAGAGTAAATTTTTAACACCGATCTTAAGTAGCGTTGAAACCAAATTTATACTAGCTGCCACAAAAAGGGCAATCTCGTTTTTATCATATAAAAATTCTGCCGTAGTCGTAAGACTCATCAATGCAAAAAATATGTAGATAACTTTTCCCCAGTTCATTATCCCTCCTTACACAACGCCTTTCTCAAACATAGCACGCTCTTTTTCGCGCTCTTTTTTTATCTTTTGCTTTTCAGTTTCTCTACTTCTAAAATGCTCGATGCTAAATTTAAACCAGATAAGAAACGGCGAAGAGATGTAGATCGAACTGATCGTTCCTATGACAATACCAACGATAAGAATAAATGAAAATCCATGTATCATATCTCCACCAAATAAAAATAACACAAGAACTGTCATCATCGTAGTTGCTGAAGTTAAGATAGTTCTTGAAAGCGTAGCAGAAACTGACTCATTTATAACACCTTCAATATCAGTTCGCTTGCTCTCTTTGATACCCTCTCTGATCCTATCAAAGATAATAATCGTATCATTTAGAGAGTAGCCAAGCACCGTTAAAACAGCCGCTAGCGTGTCCAAATTTACATCGATATCAAATAGCGAAATAGCACCAACAGTTATAACGATATCATGAATTTCAGTTGCAATCGCAGCTAGCGCAAAACGCCACTCAAATCTAAATGTGATGTAGATTAATATACCAATTAGTGAAATTCCAAGAGCCATCAAACCTTTTTCTCTAAGCTCATCACCAACTTTTGGTCCAACGATATCAACACGTCTTACTTCAAAATTTCCAGTATCTTTTAAAATTTGCTTTATCTCAGTGCCGATGTCACCAGTTAAATTTGAGCTTGAACCTGAAAATCTAATAACAGCCTCATCTTCACTTCCAAACTCAGTAACAGAGGCGTTTTTAAGCACTTCATTTGTGCCAAAAGCGTCGCGGATTTTATCAAGTGGCGCTTTGGTGTCGTATTTTAGCTGAATAAGCGTACCACCAGAGAAATCAATGCCGTAGTTTAACCCCTTTGTAGCAAGTAAAACAATAGAGCCAACAAATAAAAATATAGAAAATGCTAGTGAAGCAAATCTAAAACGCATAAAATCATAAACTTTTGCTTTAGTAAAAATTTGCATCATTAGCTCCTTTTATAACCAAACCAAAGTTTGGTATTTCCACTTTTTTCTATCTTATCCATAGCAGCATCAAACATGCCATGAGTACCAAGTATAGCTGTTAGCATCGAAGCCATGATACCTATCGCCATTGTTACTGCAAAGCCTTTAACTGGGCCAGTGCCATAAGCGTAAAGCACCGCAACTGTAATGATAGTAGTTAAGTTTGAGTCAATAATCGCGCTCATAGCGTGCTCATAGCCCTTTTGCACAGCTGTCCTTATCGCTACACCTTCACGCAAAAGCTCACGTATACGTTCATTTATGATGACGTTTGCATCAACAGCCATACCGATCGTTAGCACGATACCAGCCATACCAGGAAGTGTAAGTGTTGCTCCAAAAAGCGCCATAACAGCTACCAATATAACGACGTCGGCAACTAGTGCGATATTTGCAAAAATTCCAGAAATTCCATAATAAACTAGCATAAATAGTACGACTAAGATAGATCCGGCAGCAAGTGCTACCATGCTTTGATTGATACTCTCTTGTCCTAAAGATGGACCGACACTTCTTTTTTCCAGCATCTTAACAGGAGCTAAAAGTGCACCGCTTCTAAGAGCGATCGCTACGTCGTGAGCCTCATCAAGGGTAAAGCCGCCACTAATCTGACCGCTGCCACCACCTATTCTTTCATTTATAACAGGAGCTGAATAGACCTTGCCATCAAGCACGATAGCAAGTCTTTTGCCAACATTTGCGCCAGTAAAATCACCAAAAATTCTAGCGCCTTCTGAGTTAAGAGTGAAATTTATAATAGGCAAGTTATTTTGCTGAGAAAATGCAACCTTTGCGTCAGTTAGCATCGAGCCGTCAAGCACTGGGATATTTTTAACGACATATTTCACGCGGTCATTTTTAGCATCTTTAAAGATCACATCGCCGTAGCTTTCAGCTTCAGCCTCGCTCATCGTATTAGCCTGATCTTGCCTTTTATCATCAACTGCCATAAGCTGTAAGTGAGCAGCCTTTGCGATAAGATCTCTTGCTCTTTGCTCATCCTCTTCAGTCTTTATACCAGGAAGCTCAACTAGGATATTGTCTTTGCCTTGTCTGGCAACAGTTGGCTCAGCTAGACCAAACTGATCGAGTCTATTTCTAATAGTTTCAACAGCTTGCGAGATCGCATACTCGATCGTATCCGTTCTTTCTTGCTCGGTTAAAGATATGCTGTAATTTAAACCATCTTTTTTAATATCAAGCCCCTTTATCTCGGCTAGTGCTTTATCTACTTTTGGAGCCTCGTCGCCATCAAGGAGAGTAAAGTCAATGTTCTCTTCTTTAATCTTAAATTTATCAATTAACACATCTTCTTTTTTAGCATAATAATTTATACTTCCGGCTATTGATTTTATTTTTGAGTGAATAGCTTCGCTCGTTTCAACACCAAGCAGCATATGAAGGCCGCCTTGAAGATCAAGGCCAAGTGAAATTTTAGCCCCATTTTGAGTTTGAAAAAAAGATGGCACCGAAAAGCCAAAACCAAAAATCAAGGCTAATATTAAGATAACTAGCCTATATGTGACTCTTGCGTTACGCATTATTTATCTTCGATCTTTTTAGCTACAAACTCGCGAGCTATACGAACGATTACATCATCGTTAAGTTTAACTTTGATAAAATCATTTTCGGCTTTAATCACTTCGCAGATAAGTCCGCCATTAGTTATTATCTTATCACCTTTATCAAGAGCTGCGAGCATTGCTGCATGGGCTTTTTGTTGTTTTTGTTGAGGTCTAATAACCAAAAAGTAAAATATGGCGAAAAGCACAACAAGAGGTAGTAATGATGTTAAAAAATCAGCGTTTTGCATGGATTTCCTTATTTGTAAGATTTTTAAATGGGCATTTTAGCACTAAAATTATAATAAAAGCCTTTGTCGGTGCTTTTTTGCTTTCCAACTTTATTTTTTTAAGCCTCTTCGAAAATTTACTCTTAAATTTCATCTCACCGTTTCTAACTTTGACTGGAATTTACATCATCATAAATTTAAGCAGAGCTGGTTTTTTTGCGGCTGGATTTTTCACAGGAATTTTGTGGTTTTATTGGATCAGCTTTAGTTTTATCTACTATGATTTGATCTGGCTTATACCATTTGTCATCCTCTTTGTAGCCATTGTTTACGGATTTATGTTTTGGGTGGCTTCTTTTCCCAGTTTTGTCGTGCTAAGAGCTGTTTTACTATTTTTAGTAAGTTACGTTCATCCATTTGGCTTTAACTGGTTTAATCTTGAAGCAACGCTTGCTTTAGGTGCTTTTGAGCCAAATATTAGAGGGCTTATATTTATATTTTTAGCAGCCATTTCTTTGGGTTTAAAAGGTAAAATTTTAAAATTTATCCTAGCTTTTATCTGCCTCATCGCCGCTTTGCAGTTTAAAAGTAACGAGGCGAAAACTCTACCATTTGACATGGAGCTAGTAAATACTAATGTCGCCCAAAGGGTGCGCTGGGATAAAAGCTTGCGCATGAAATTTACAAATGAAAATTTAGACTTGATAAATAGCGCCATAGCCGAGCAAAAACGCCTTATCGTGCTGCCAGAGAGCGCGTTTCCATTATTTATGACAAATGAGCCACTACTTGTCGATGAGCTAAAAGAGCTTTCAAAACAGATAACTATCGTAGCTGGCGCGCTTGCTTATGAAAATAAGCAAATTTACAACTCCGCCTTTTTGTTTCAAGATGGCAATCTTAGGCGAATGGATAAGAAATTTTTAGTACCATTTGGAGAAGAAATTCCTCTGCCAAATTTTATGCAAGATGCAGTAAATAAGCTATTTTTTGGCGGAGCTAGTGACTTTAAAATGGCTGAAAATTTTAGCGACTATGAAATAGACGGAGTAAAAATTAGAAACGCTATCTGCTATGAAGCGACAAAAGAGGAGCTTTATAAGGGCGAATTTGACGTGGTCGTAGCTATCACAAACAATGGCTGGTTTGTGCCAAGTAGCGAACCTGTGCTTCAAAGGCTGCTTATAAAACACCTTGCTACAAAATATAATAAAGCAGTCTATCACAGCGTAAATGGCTCAAAAAGCGAGATCATAAAACCTAAAAAAGTATTTTGGGATGAGTTTTAGAAAGAGAAATTTAAAGTGGCTTTTTAGATAAAGCCACTTTTTTGATTATTTTTTTAGTAAAGCCTTGAAAGTATCAACCGCATCAAGCTTTTCCCAAGGGTATTTTGCATTTCCCACTTGACCTTTTGCAGCTACTTTTGCGTATAAAAAGGTCTCTTTACTTGGTTTATCAAGACCAAATTTATTTGTTATCCAGCGAGGTGTCAGAGAAAAATGCTCGCTTACAAAATTTGAAAGCATATCGTCATTTACGCCATTTGCATGAGTTCCCATGGTATCAACGCTAACTGAAGTTGGCTTTGCAACACCGATCGCGTAGCTTATCTGGACGATACATTTTTTAGCAAGTCCAGCTGCGACGATATTTTTAGCTATCCAGCGCGCCGCATAAAGTCCGCTGCGATCAACCTTTGTGTAGTCCTTACTTGACTGAGCACCGCCGCCTATTGGACTATATCCACCAAAGCTATCAACGATTAGTTTTCTACCTGTTAGGCCGCTATCGTGAAGTGAGCTGTGATTTACATATCTGCCTGTTGGGTTTATATAGATGATCGTTTTTTCTTTATTATATAGCTCTTTTGGAAGGCCAGTTTCGTCTATTAATTTTTGTATTAGTGCGCGAAGCTCTTCTATCTTCATGCTCTCCACGCAAGGGGCAGAAACGACGATAGTGTGGATACTTTGAGGTTTGCAGTTTTCAAAGTTGTCTTTGCTACCGTAATCAATCGTAACTTGCGTTTTAATATCAACGCCAAGCTTATCAGGGTTTGCTTTGGCAAATTTATATACTTTTTCACAAAGCATTCTTGCGTAAGTTATAGCTGCTGGCATAAATTCTTTTGCTTCGCAGCTTGCAAAACCAAACATAATACCTTGATCGCCTGCTCCGATCTCACCACTACTTTGATCAACACCTTGATTTATATCTGGGCTTTGTTGATTTAGGCAGACTTTGACCTCGATATCATCTGGGTGCAAGCACTGCTCTTTTGTAAAGTTGCTCTTTCCATCATATCCGATATGCGCAAGAGCGTCTTTCACGATCTTTTCGTAGTCCTTATATGAGAGTTTTACCTTTGAGTTTATCTCTCCGCCTATTACTATGTTTTTTCCAGCCACAAAAACTTCGCTTGCAACACGACCATTTGGATCTTGTGTCAAAATAGTATCCACTATGCTATCAGCGATTATATCAGCACATTTATCTGGATGACCTGGACTTACAACTTCAGAGGTAAATAGATACATTTTAATCCTTTTTTCTTGACTAAATTTTGTGCAATTGTAACAAATCTATTTAAAAAGCTTATTAATCTTTATCAAATTCTTTATATTTAAAAATTGTTTAGCTAAAATCAACAAAAAACTAATTTATTAAGGTGTCAAATGAATATGCTTAAAAACATAGCAAGAAGATACGCCGATGGAAATTTGATAGTTCAAATTTTGGTTGGTATCATCCTAGGTGCCCTAGTTGGCTTTTACACACACTATGAAGTAGCTCCTTATAACAAGATCTCAGCTAAAATTCAAACTATTCAAAACGAAAGTGGTTTGAGCGTAGATGAAGTTATAAAAACTCGCCTTAGTCAAGATGAAGCCAAGCAGCTAAATGAAGCCAAAGAAAAAGCTAGTTCAGCCGATTCTATCGCAGCTTCAGCTTCAGTTTTAGGCGATTTATTCAAAGGTGCTTTAAAAGCTATCGCACCAATTCTTGTCTTTGTTTTAGTGGCAACATCCATCATTTTAAGAGATTTTGGTCATACAAAAGGTATGCAAAAGATCATTACACTCTATCTAATTGGTACGTTTTTAGCAGCCGTTGTTGCAGTTATTGCTAGTTTCTTATTCCCAGTGGAGCTTTCTTTAAAAGGTCTTGCAAGTGCTGATATGTCAGCACCTCAAGGAATTACCAATGTCTTAAAAGATCTCATTTATAAAATGGTCGAAAATCCGATAAACGCCCTTGCAAATGGTAACTATATAGGCATCATCACCTGGGCAGTTGGTAGCGGTATAGCACTTAGAAATTCCACAGCTGAGACCAAAAAAGTATTTAAAGACATAAGCGATGGCGTGACTCATATCGTTAAATTTATCATTAGACTAGCTCCATTTGGTATTTTTGGCATGGTAGCTATTAGCATTCATGAAACTGGATTTGAGGTACTTGCAGGATATCTAAAACTAATTTTAGTTCTTGTTGGGGCAATGCTTGTTGTCGCATTTATCATCTACCCAGCCATGGTTTTTGTATTAACTAGAAAAAATCCTTATCCACTTGTCATGATCTGCCTAAAAGAGAGCGCTATTTCAGCATTTTTTACAAGAAGCTCGGCCGCAAATATCCCTGTAAATATGGCACTTTGCAAAAAGCTTGGTCTAAAAGAGGAGCTTTACTCGATCTCGATCCCACTTGGAGCTACCATAAACATGGGCGGTGCGGCAGTTACCATTAGTATCCTAGCGCTTACTGCGGTAAATTCTATCCCATCTATCACAGTTACATTTGGCGATGCGCTACTTCTTTGCTTTATCTCAGCTCTTGGTGCGTGTGGTGCTTCGGGCGTGGCTGGTGGCTCACTTCTTTTAGTGCCATTAGCGTGCGGTCTTTTTGGTATCAGCAATGACATAGCAATGCAGTTTGTAACAGTTGGCTTTACTATTGGTGTTATCCAAGACTCAGTTGAAACCGCGTTAAATAGCTCATCTGATGTACTTTTTACAGCAGTAGCTTCAGAGACTTCAAACTAATCTTCATAAAATTTCAGCTAAATTTTGGCTGAAATTTTACTTTTATCCATTTTTTTGTAAAATGTCCCAAAAATTTAAAGGATAAATATGCAAATTTGGGATCTAAAAGCACTTTTTGCAAACGAAAAAGAGTGCGAGCAAAACGCACTAAATTTACAAAAAGAGTGCAAAAAATTTAAAGATAAATACCTTGAAAATTATGAAAATTTAAAAACAGACGAGTTTTTAAAGGCATTTTCTGAATATGAAAATTTGATAGCTAAAATTTCAAAAGTAATGACTTACGCATTTTTAAATTTTGCCAAAGATACAAGCAAGGGTGCATTTTATGCAAAGATCGATGAGATAGCGACAAAAGCAAATGAAAATTTAATATTTTTTGAGATCAAATTTAATGAGTTTAGTTCTAAAAAACAAGAAGAGATCATCAAAAGCTCTAAAAAATATGGCTACTATCTAAGCAATCTCGCTAAAGCAAAACCACACCAACTAAGCGTTGCCGAAGAAAGAGTCTTGCTTCGCACTGCAAGCACTGGGGCTGAGGGCTTTTCAAGGCTTTTTGATGAGAGCATGAGCAAAATGAGGTTTAAATTTAAAGGCGAACTTTTAAACGAAGAGGAAATTTTAGCCAAGCTTCATGATAACGACCAAAACGTGCGAAAACTAGCTGCCAAAAGCCTCTCAAACGAGCTTAGCAAGCACCAGCACCTTCTTGGCTACATATATAATATGATAAAAACTGATCTAAAAACAAGTTGCGAGCTTAGAAATTTCAAGCTTCCTGAAGAGCCAAGACACCTTGAAAATCAAATCACCAAAAAAAGCGTTGATTCGCTCATTGCTGTAACTGAGAAAAATTTTGATCTAGTTGCTAAATTTTACGAGCGTAAAAGAGAAATTTTAGGCCTTAAAAAGCTTTATGACTACGATAGATACGCGCCTCTTAGCAGCGAGAGCGAGTATAAATTTGATGAGTGCAAAAAGATAGTTTTAAAGGCGTTCGGGGCGTTTTCACCTAAATTTGGCGAGATAGCTAAAAGTGCCTTTAATGACGGCTGGATCGACGTTTATCCAGCGCCAAACAAGCGAGGTGGCGCGTTTTCTCACTCAGGATCAAGTGACACACACCCTTATGTTTTGCTAAATCACACCAATCAACGAAGAGACCTTTTCACGCTAGCTCACGAGCTTGGCCACGCCGTGCATCAAAAGCTCTCATATAGTGTAAGCTACCTAAACTCAGATACGCCACTAACCACGGCTGAGACAGCTTCAGTATTTTGCGAGATGCTAGTTTTTGATCACATTAAAGACGGTCTTAGCAAAAAAGAGAAAATTTCACTGCTTGCTGGCAAGATCGAGGATATATTTGCCACGCTTTACCGCCAGATAAATTTCACCACCTTTGAAAGGGCCGTGCACGCACATGAAGGTGAGATCAGCCTAGATGAGCTAAATGAAATTTGGCTAAGAGAGAGCAAAAAGATGTTTGGCAAAAGTGTCACGCTAAATGACTACTACAAAATTTGGTGGAGCTACATCCCGCACTTCATTCACACGCCATTTTACTGCTACGCTTACTCTTACGCGCAGCTTCTTGTGCTTGCACTTTTTGGTCTTTATAAAAGCGGCAAATGCAAAAATTTTGTCGAAATTTACACCGAGTTTTTGAGCCTTGGTGGGAGCCTTAGCCCAAGGGAGCTTGTAGGTAAATTTGGCTTTGACATAGATGATAAAAATTTCTGGCAGATTGGTATAAATGAGGTTAAAAAGCTAGTAGATGAGTTTTTAGAAATTTCAAAGGATTAAGATGTTAGACGAAATTTTAGATGATGAGAAATTTTCGCTCTTGATGAAGATGCACGTCTATGAGTGCATTGATTTTTTGCTTGAAAAAGGGGTAAATTTCTCAGTTATGGCAAATTTACCGCTAGTTAGCTTTGAGCCAAGCTTACCAGATGAGATAAGTAGAAGCTTTAGCATGCCTGTCATTATGTTTTCACTTGGTGGCTATACGCTTGAGAGTGCAAAGTTAACGCAAGATGAGCTTAGTTTTGAGGCTGGCTTTGGTAGTGAAAATTTTGCCTCTGTGGTCTCCTTTCCGCTCGGTGCGGTGGTTCAAATTTTGGTTGAAAATAGCCCGATCCTTGTAAATTTTTCTATTCATAAGCCAAAAGAGAAGCAAGCGGACCACACAAAAAAATCGGTTTCAGTCTTTTTACAAAATCCTAAAAATAAAGATATATTTAAGAAAAAATAGTAATTTTAAGCATTTTTGGCTAAAATCAAAAGAAAATTTAAAAAGCAAAAAATGGAAAATTTACTATCAAATTTAAACAAAGCCCAGCGCGAAGCAGCTACCCACATAGACGGTGCGATGCTCATACTAGCAGGAGCTGGCAGTGGCAAGACAAAGACCATCACAACTAGACTTGCCTACCTCATCGGCGAGGTCGGCATAGACGCAGCAAATACACTAACTCTTACTTTTACAAACAAAGCCGCCAACGAGATGCGTAGTAGAGCCATGGCGATGCTAAGCCAAAGTGGCAAAAACTACTCGCCACTGCTTTGTACATTTCACAAATTTGGACTTTTGTTTTTAAAACTATATATTGAAAAGCTTGGTAGAAAAAATAACTTCGTCATAATAGACACAGACGATAAAAAACGTATCATCAAAAGCTTTGAAAGTCCAGTTGCCACGGCGATTTTGTCAAGCGAAATTTCAAACTACAAAAACTCACTTTTAAGCGTCGAAGAGGTCTATAAAAACGCAAATTTCTCTTCATTTGACAAGAGCAAGGATAACTTTTACAAACAAGCTGCTCAAATTTATGAAAAATATGAAGATTATCTCAAAACTAATAATCTTGTTGATTTTGACGATTTATTGGGGCTTACATATAAAATTTTAGACGAAAACGAAGAGCTAGCTAGAGAAATTTCAAACCGCTACAAATACATAATGGTCGATGAGTATCAAGACACAAACGATCTTCAGTATAAACTGCTAAAAAAACTCTGTCTATGCCACGAAAACATCTGCGTCGTAGGCGATGATGATCAAAGCATCTACGGCTGGCGTGGCGCAAAGATAGATAATATCTTAAATTTCAAAGATCAATTTAAAGACGTAAAGATCATAAGACTTGAGAAAAACTACCGCTCAAGCGAGGCGATACTAAAGGCTGCAAACGAACTAATAGATCATAACCGCAACCGCCTTGGTAAGAAGCTTGTGGGCACAAAAGGCGAAGGCGAGGCCGTAAATTTGATAGAGAGCTTTGATGAGAGCGTTGAGGCTGGTAAGATCGCAAAATGTATAAAAGAGCTTTTAAGCAAAGGCGTGCAGGCAAAAGATATCGCGATCTTATACCGCATAAATGCGCTCTCTCGCTCACTTGAAGATGGACTAAATAAAGAGCAGATCGCTTATAAAATGGTCGGCGGAGTTAAATTTTACGAAAGAGCAGAGATCAAAGATATCATAAGCTACTTAAGACTGATAAACAATCCAAATGATGACTTTTCAATAAGACGCATCATCAATCGCCCAAAACGCGGCCTTGGCAAAGTTAGTCTTGATAAGCTTGAAAAGATGGCCTTTGAAGGCAAAATTTCCATTTACGAGGCAATCTCAAACATCTCTGATAACGACGAAGCCTTTAGCAAAAAGGTAAAATCAGCCCTTGTTGAGTTTGCAAACAACCTAAAAGAGCTTCAAGAAAGCAGCTCGGTTTTTGACCTAATAGATAAATTTGAAGCTAAATTTGGCGTGAAAAAATACTACGAGAGCTTGCCAGATGGTGCTGAAAGAGCGGCGAACATCGACGAGTTTTACGCTGTTTTAAAAGATCAGATCAAGCAAAATCCAAGCTTTGATCTAGAGGAATTTCTAAACGAGATCACGCTAACAAGCGAGCAAGACGGCATCAGTGACGAGGCTATTAGCATTATGAGCGTGCATGCGAGCAAGGGGCTTGAGTTTGAGCACCTTTTTGTGATCGGCCTTGAAGAAGGATTTTTCCCGCTCATTGGCGATGGAAGCGACATCGAAGAGGAGCGCAGGCTTGCGTACGTGGCGATAACAAGAGCTAAGAAGACACTTAGCCTAAGCTTTGCAAACTCACGCTTTTACAAGGGTCAGCGAACAAGACTAAATAAAAGTAGATTTTTAAGCGAAAGTGGCATAACACATGGCTCGCTAGTTATCGAGCAGAGTAATGAATTTAAAAAAGGTGACCTCGTTAAACATAAAATTTTTGGTATCGGCAGGGTAAGCGCGGTTAGCAAGATCAAAAAAGAGTTTAAACTGACCATAAATTTTGGTGGCAATGTAAGAGAGATAATGTCAAGCTTCGTGGAAAAGGCCGTATGAACGCCATCTTCGTGGCAAACAAGCCAGCTAGCATGAGTTCAAACCACTTTTTAGGGCGACTAAAGAGAAAATACGGCGTTAAAAAGGCTGGATTTTCAGGCACACTTGATCCATTTGCAAGCGGTTGTTTAATAGTCGCTTTTGGCTCGTATACGAAATTTTTTAGATTTTTAGACAAAAGTCCAAAAATCTATGAGGCGACTATTTGGCTTGGGGCGAGTAGTCCTAGCATGGATAATGAAAATATCACTGAAATTTCAAATGTAAAAGAGCTAAATTTAGAAAAACTTGAAGCCATTAGAGGCGAGCTAATGGGCAAGATAAGCTATGTCCCGCCAAAATTTAGCGCCAAGCATGTAAATGGCATAAGAGCTTACAAGTTAGCAAGAAGCGGCGAGGAATTTGAGCTAAAGACAGAAACGATGGAAATTTTTGATAGCCAAATTTTAAACTATTCTCACCCATTTTTAACCATTCGTCTAAGCGTAAGCGAAGGAAGTTATATCCGTTCGTATGCAGAAATTTTTGGAAAAAGGCTTGGTTATAATGTAACTTTAAGCTCATTAAAAAGGATAAGTGAAGGCAAATTTTGCTACGAAAATGAAAAATTTTTGAATATTTGTGATTTTTTAAACATTCAGGAAAATATATACTTTGGGGATATAAACGATATTCTTGATGGTAAGAAATTAAAAATTAACGATTTTGAAACACAAAAGCAAGGAATTTATTTGCTAAATTATGATAAATTTATGAGCGTAATCCAAATCACGGATGATACTATAAATTACACTCTAAATAAGGTTGAAAAATGTTAATCCTAGCAAGAAAAGAAAATGAAGAAATTTTAATAGGAAATGACATAAAAGTTGTCATAGTAAATATTTCAAAAAATACTGTTAAACTCGGTATCGAAGCACCACGAAATACAATGATACTAAGAAGTGAACTAGCAAATGATATCAAAAACGAAAATATCCATGCCACAAAAACTGCAAGTGAAGCCGATATCCACGAGCTAGCTAAAAAAATCGAGAAATGAAAAGCTTTGCAAAGATAAATATATTTTTAAAGATAGTTGGCACTAGAGGCAGCTACCACGAAATTTTATCGCGCTTTATCCTCTGTGAGCAGCTTTTTGACGAAATTTATTTTAAAAAGTCAGATTCATTTGCCATAGAATGCAGCAACTGCGATATAAAAGAAAACATCATCCAAAAAGCGATAGATGAGCTAAAAAAAGCCGGCTTTTCAAACGAGCTCGATGAGTTTTTTAGCTCCCATAAAATCATCATCAACAAAAATATCCCAATTGGTGCTGGTCTAGGAGGAGGTAGTTCAAACGCTGCCACCTTTTTGCTAATGGTAAATGACGAACTAAATTTAAATATAAAACGCGAGAATTTGATACAAATAGCCTCCAAAATCGGTGCAGATGTGGCTTTTTTCGTAAGTGGCTACAAGGCAGCAAATGTAAGCGGTATAGGCGAGATCATAGAAGAATTTGATGACGAAGTGCCAAATTTAAATATTTTCACGCCAAATGTTTTTTGCTCCACGCCGATGGTTTATCAAGAATTTAGAAGCAATTTCTTACAATACATAGACGTTAATGCTGCAAAAAAAATGCAAAATTTAAAGAGCAAAGAGCTACTTGAAATTTATAAAAACGGGGAGTTAAACGATCTTTTTGCCCCATGCTTTAAGCTCTATCCACAGATGAATGAGTTTAAAGATAAATTTCTAAGTGGTAGTGGCAGTAGCGTATTTAGCGTAAAATAAAAGGTAAAATTTTGATAAAAGATCTAGCAAAAAACAAGAAAGCTCTGCACGACTTTAGCATACTTGAAACCTTCGAGGCTGGCATCGTTTTAAAAGGCAGCGAAGTCAAGGCTCTAAGGGCTGGTAGAGCAAATCTAAAAGATAGCTTTGTACGTGTCATAAAGGGCGAGCTTTTCTTACTAAACGCCCATATCAGCTATCTTGAGACCACACATAGCGCATTTCGTCCAAATGAGCGAGCAGCCAGAAAACTTTTGATGCATAGAAAGCAGATTGATAAAATTTTCGGTCAGGTTTCACAAGATGGACTAGCGTTAGTTGTTTTGGCGCTTTATCTAAGCGATAAAAATATCGTAAAAGCAAGGCTTGCCCTTGCAAAAGGTAAAAATTTACACGATAAACGCGAGACTCTAAAAAGACGCGAGGCAGACAAAGAGGCAAGAGCTGCCATAAAAAGATATGTTTAAGGGATAAGATGAAAAATTTACTTGTTTTAATAATCGCTTTATTTTCTTTTTTTGGTTGTGGAGAAGATGAGAGCAGTAGTGTAAATTTTAAAGAATTTAGCCCAAATGAAGAGATTAAACTTGTAGACGTAAGCGGCAAGGAGCTTACTTTAGTTCGGAAAGATCACGGCTTTGCTATCAAAAATGATGAAAATAAAGTTTTTATGATCGACATTTTTGGTACATTTTGCCCACCTTGTCAAAAAGAGGCAGCTGAGCTTACAAAATATCAGCTTGAAAACAAAGATAAATTTACACTAATTGGGCTAACTCATTTTGAAAATGTCACAAATGAGTATGTTTTACACGAATTTATGCAAAAATTTAACGCCTACTACTTCATAACAAACGATCAAAAGATAAATGATAGACTTGCCGAGCAGATCGTAAGAGACATCGAATATAAACACGAGATTGCACTACCTTTTAAAGTAGTGATAGAAAATGGCGAATATCAAATTTTAACAGACGTAGATAGCGGACAATACGGGGTAAAATACTATCTTGGTGGTATAAAAGTCACAAAAATGAAAGAAGATCTGGCAAAAATTTATGAGACAAAATAAATTTGCCCTATATTTGGAACATCGTTTGCTTATAAAAATGTGAAATTTCATAAGGATTTTAAATGTTTGTTTTAGATAAATCAAAATCTAGCCCACTTGTTGAATCAGCCCTTGCAGGTAGAGAGTTACGTCAAAAACTAATCTCTGGCAATCTTGCAAACGTTGATACACCATTTTATAAAGCTAGAGATATAAGATTTGAAGATGTTTTAAAAGAAAAAGCGAATGAAATTTATAACGTTTCAGAGAGCAAAAAACTAAATTTAGCTAAAACAAACGAAGCGCATATGGCTGCGGTTGATTTTCCAAAAAGCGACACAGCTCAAATTTTCTTGCGTGACGGTCACATGGCTAGAAACGACGCAAATACAGTCGACCTTGACGTGGAAACAACAGAAATGGGCAAAAATACAGTTATGATAAACGCCCTTGATAACGCCTACAAGGCTCAAAGCAATATCTTTAAAAGCGTAATAGACGCAAGTGCTAAGAACTAGGAGAGATAATGTCATACTTAAATGATTTTGATATTAGCGGATATGGACTAAGCGCACAACGTTTCAGAATGAATGTCATCAGCTCAAACATAGCAAATGCTCAAACCACAAGAACAGCTGAAGGTGGCCCTTATAGAAGGCAAGAGGTCATCTTTAAAGAGATGAATTTTGATAAAATTTTAAACGATCAACTTAAAAGCTCACAAAGTCTACTCGAGTATGAAAATCCGCTTGACGATCCAAGCTCACCAAAAAACGCTCACCCTACCCTAACTAGCGTGATCGTGGATAAAGTGGTGCGCGACGATAAGGACTTTCAGCTAAAATATGACCCGAGCCATCCAGACGCAAATGCAAATGGCTACGTCGCATTTCCAAATATAAATCCGGTTATTGAGATGTCTGACCTACTTGAAGCAACAAGGGCATACCAAGCAAACGTGGCAGCCTTTCAAAATGCAAAAACAATAGCACAGAGTGCGATATCACTTATTTCAGGACAAGCATAATGATAAATAGTATAAATTTAGACAAAATAAATAAAAATGAAAATTCAAATAAAATAGCAAAAGCAGGCGAAGAAGGCGGCTTTGAAAATGCTCTAAACGACTCTTTAAAAGAGCTAAATAAAATCCAAATCAATGCAGATAAAGCCATAGCTGACCTTGCAACTGGCGAGGTAAAAGATCTTCACCAAGCTGCTATTGCGATAGGTAAAGCAGAGACTAGCATGAAGCTTATGCTAGAAATTCGCAACAAAGCGCTAAGCGCATACAAAGAAATTTCAAGAACGCAAATTTAAGCCATTGAATGAATTCCAGAAAATCAAAAATAACCATACTTTTTTTATTAATTACTTTTGGAATTTCAATATTTGTGCTTGTCATATTTTATAGAGCAAGTATCGAGCGAAAGCTTCCTAGGCTTCAAACAAGCGATATAAACACAGCAATTCGTGGCAATATAATCACAAAAGATGGCTTTAGCATCTCTTCAAGCCAAAAACTCTACAAAGTGATGCTTGATACTAGAAATATTGATCCTAATAAAAAAGAGATGTTTATCAAACTATATTCGCTTTACAGCGGCGACGATCCAAACAAAGTAAGAAAGATCATAAATGGCACAAAAGGTATTGTTACGCTCTCATATAGCATTGATGCAAAGGGCGCTACCTACCTTCAAGAGCTCTCAAGAAAGCTAAATCGTAAGAGCATTTTGGTTTCATATCTTGACCCAAAAACAGGCCTTGCTTCATTTCAGGGCATGAGAGTAATGGAGAGCGGCCAAAATCGTAAATTTATGTCAAAAGATGCTCTCACACCAGCTATTGGCTACGTGAGCAAAACTGAAAGTGACGCACTTACAAAAAGTAAAGGCGTAAAAGGTCTTGAGAGATATTATGAAGATTATTTAGCTCCTATACAAAATGCAAAAATTTTAGGGCCTCGCGATATTGGAAATAATATTATTTTAACAAGTGACTCAAATTTAGCAACAAGAGTAGATGGCTACAATGCGGTGCTCTCTATACCATTAAAATTTCAAACCAAACTAGAGCAAATTCTAGATGAAAAGCGTGAATTTCTAGATGCAAAAGAGTTAGTTATATGCATAATGAATAGCAAAAATGGAGAAATTTTAGCCCTAGCTTCTAGCTCAAGATATGATCCTTCAAACATAAGAAAGCAAGATTATAGCGCTCTAAATTCGACCGTTAGTGAATATGCTTATGAAGTTGGCTCAGTTTTTAAGCCATTTATATTTTCCATCTTGCTTCAAGAGAAGAAAGTAAATCCATTCGAGCTTGTAAATACCTATAATGGCCGATATCAACTTGGCAAAAGGATAATCAAAGATACCCATCCAGAGCCTTTTATGAGCGCTGAAGATATAATCGTGCACAGTTCAAACATCGGCATGATTCAGCTTGTTGAGCGTTTAAATGGGCCACAAATTTATCAAGGACTTTTAAATTTTGGATTTTCAAGAAAAACTGGCATAGATCTACCTTACGAACAAGTAGGAATGATGCCAACAGTTACAAAGCTAAATTCATCGACATATAAGGCGACTGTGAGCTACGGATACGGCTTGCAAGCTACATTTATGCAGCTTTTAAAAGCCTATAATACATTTAACAATAAAGGCATTGAAGTTACTCCTCACATGGTTGCCTACTTAGAGAGAAATGGAAAAAGATATGATTTGCCAAAGTCCGAGCCAGCTCAAGTTATATCACAAGAGACCGCAAAGATAATGAAGAGAATTTTAATAAAAACGGTTGAGAAAGGTACTGGACTAAAAGCCTTTACGCCAGGACTTGAGATAGGTGGAAAGACTGGAACTGCACACATTGCCTCAGGTAGTGGTGGATACAGCAATACCTACAATGGCTCATTTTTTGGCTTTGTAAATGATACAAGAGGCAATAGCTACACAATAGGCGTTTTAGCAAGGGATCCTAAAAGACCTTACTACTACTTCGGTGCTCAAAGTGCCTTGCCTATGTTTAAAAAAGCAGTTGATCTGATGGTTGAGGATGGATATTTATTTCCTGATGCAAATGTAATAGCTGAGTTTGAAGCCAAAAAAGATAAGCTTAAAAACGATAAGACAAAACAAAAGCCTGCTTTGGACTAAAATTTTAAAGACAAAAAGGACCTAAAAACCAAGCAAAAGCTAAATATAAAAATTTCTCTTGCTTTTTTGGCATTTTCTCTAATTGCAAAACCTTTAATGCTCTTAAAATACTTTTACTTTCTAATAGCAATTAAATTATAAATAGAAAATCTAAACTGATCGAAAAGATTTAAGTCTTTAATATTTTTAGAAGTTATCTCTTTGTCATCTTTGTAGTTTTTTCCACCTAAAAAGAGCAGATAAATAAGCGGGGTAACATAATTAAATCTTAAGAAAAGCGCTACGATACAATGAAAAAAGCCGTAGTTATATCTGATACAAACATAAAAACCATAAATTATATAAGCTATCATTAGAATCAAAAAAGCATAGAATATAAAGCCTAAACCAACATAATCTGAAATATTTAAAAAGCTACAAACTAAAATAAAAGTACCTACCAAAACAGGTAATATAATGATTGGAAAAATTAGATGAAGTCCGATTAGATCAAATTTACTCGCATAAACCTTTATGTTATATCTACCTGCAGGAATTATCAAAAATATAGGCAATACGATTGAAAAGAGAATAAGAAATATCACATACATAGAATCAATATCATAAGAACTCATTTTTTATCCCAAGCTTGATTTTAAGATATTTCAACTACACTTTTTTGAATAAATTTATCTACGATTTTTGCGATTTTCTATGCCGATTTTTTCACTCTCTTCTATTTCGACAATGTAGCTTGGATTTTTCTTTTTAGCCTCTTTGTCTAAAAAACTAATGAGCTTCGCATCAGAATTTTTATGAGAGCAGATTAAAATTATGAAATTTATATAGTTATTTGCTTCTTTTGGCATGATTTGGTTATTTTTGGCTGGTATACTAAAATTTCCTACAAAGATTTGAATAAGTTCGAAAAGCTCGTTTTTACTTAGGCTATTATCACCGGCAAGCTTTTCAAGCTTTTCGATCGTTATCTCTTCTTTTTCTAATGCAAGCTCCTTTATTTCGGCGCTATAATCTCTATTTCTTAAAAGTAGATAGATTAATACGCAAATTGCAATTAATAGCAATACAATAAAGAAAACTATTAGACCTTTTATTAGCATCTAAAGCCTTGAGCAAAGTGATCGCTTTGTAAATGCCAAAACACTCATAAGCACCATTATCACAATACTAATCCAGACAAAATCAGGCACTGGCAATGGATCTCCTGCTGCATATGAGTGCATGCCAGCTAAATAAAAATTTACACCAAAATAAGTCATAATAATCGACCAATAAGCAAAGAATGAAGCCACTGCAAACGCATATTGATTGTTTAGCTTTGGAATAAATCTTATATGAAGAACTGCGGCATAAACAAGTATCGAAACTAATGCCCAAGTCTCCTTACTATCCCAGCCCCAATATCTGCCCCAGCTCTCGTTCGCCCAGACACCGCCTAGGAAATTTCCAAGAGTAAGCAAGCTAAGTCCTAGTATCATAGCCATCTCATTTATACGGGTAGCTTCAAGAATATTACGAGAAATTTCTAGATTTGGCTTTTTCTTATTTTGTAAAATGATAAGCAATAGTGTAAAGCCACCAAGTAACGCGCAAAGCCCTAAAAATCCATAACTTGCAGTAATGACAGAGACATGTATTGTTAGCCAGTAGCTTTGAAGCACTGGCACAAGTGTAGTGATCTGCGGATCCATCCAGCTAAGGTGCGCAACAAATAATGTAACGCCAGCCAATATAGACGTAAGAGCAAGAGCGATAGGGCTACGTTTTGCAAAGACGATACCAGAAAACCCTAGAGCCCAAGCGATATAGACCATCGATTCATAAGCGTTACTCCAAGGCGCATGTTCAGCAATGTACCAACGAAGCCCAAGCCCAACAGTATGAGCAAGAAAAGCCAGCAAATTTACGATGTATGCAACTCTTACAATGCCATTTATCTGGACCTTTGGGGCTAGCATTTTGACAAAAACAAAAAATAAAAGTGCAAGGCCAGCCAAAAGATAAACCGGCGTCAATCGCTCAAAAATTTGAATTTTATTAAACAAAATTTCTATATTTATCTTTTCTTCACTTGGCATTACAGCAGAGCCATACTTTTGCTGATAGGCTGAAATTTTATCAAGTGCAGCATCAGCCTTGCTCCAATCATTATCTTTTGTTGCCGCATCAACTGCTGCAAAATACTCTCTCATCATATTAATGACTAGATCGGCCTCTTTAGGCGGAAAGTACATCATTGCACTAGCAGGCGAATACCAAGAGTTTGATGGATCATCTTGTTTTGGAAAAATTTTAAAAATTTCACCAATAAATATCATATAAAAAACATTCAATCTCTCATCGATCTTGATTACGTCTTTATCAAACGTATTGCGCGATCCAGGATGCTTGCGATTAGCAATTTCGGCAAATTTTGTGAGTTTATATTCACTTCCGCCATCTTTTGTGGCTCTAAAAAAATCATTAAAACTTGCATACTTTGCATTTTCATCTATGCCAAGCTCTTTTTTTAGCTCCTTACTTTGTCCAAGTGAGATAATTTTTTCACTTCGCCAAAAATCAGGCGTTACCATTATTGAAAGCGTCGCTTGGTTTGAATTTAGACCGCCTATACTCTCGCCTCTGTGAATTTTGTTTAAAACCTCTTTACTAAGCGTATCAAATGGCTTCATTCTACCATCTGAGCTTTGCACAATAAGCCTAGAAAGCTTTTGTGTGTGCTCTTTGCTGATATTAGGTAAAAAGTCTTCAGCCTTTAATGAGCTAAAATTCAAACTTAAAAGCATAATGGCAATGATAGCAACAACCTTTTTACCACCTTTTGTTGATTCATTGTCGATTAACTTAGCTAGCTTTCTAAAACGACTACCAGGATTTACAACATTTAACACAAAGCCAAATCCAAGCAAAAAGTAGCCAATATAAGTTGGTATCTTGCCTGGATCTTTATTGACAGAGAGAATGGTTCCTTTTTCATCTGTATCGTATGAACTCTGGAAGAATCTATAGCCATCATAGTCAAGCACATGATTCATATAAATTTTATAGTCAAGCCCCGACATGTTTGTATCATCTTTTACAATAACTTCACTTGAATAGCTCATAGGCGAATTTGAGCCAGGATATCTTTTAAGCTCAAAGTCTTTTAAGTATAAGCTAAACGGAAGTTTAACTTGCTGTGCGCCCCATGAAGCATTAAATTTTTGTCCAGCCACAGCCAAGCGTGAAGGCTCTGTTAGGTTATAAAAAATATGCATCTCTTTACTCTCGCCTTTATAATTTAATTCAGCTATCAAGGCGTTAAATTCGCTATCTTTTGTGCTAACTAGCTTTCTTAAAGCATGAGTCGAAACTAATCTTGGAGCAAAATTTATATTTGAAATAGTATAAAGACTGCCCATGCCAAAATCATTTACACTACCAGCTTTTAACTCAGTTTTTGAGCTATCACTCATTGTAAATTTTGAAAGATCAGTATTTGAAGTAACTGTGAAATTTCCGTCCACTAATTTAAAAAGCACATATTTTTTACTCTCATCTGGCTTAGCATTAAAGATAAAACTAATATCTGCAACCCTTGCCTCCTCCTCTTCTAATAAGAAAATTTCTTCACTTTCACTCTCGTTTGAAACCACAAATTCCACTACTGGTTGCCCGTTTTTATCATCCACAAACTTATAGCTTGCATTTGGCACAAATTCTTTAAATTTTAAATTAGCTTCATTATCTGCTATTTTTAGCTTTAGATCAAAACCTTTTTTTGCATCAGAAAGTCCTAGTGGTAAAGCAGCGCTTATCTCTTCTCCATTATCGTTTAATGCGGTTAAATTTAAATAGGATATTTTTGTCGTAACGATATTTGACTGAGTTTTTTCTCTTATATGCATGTCAGCCTCAAAGCCAAGATATCTTGTTATTCCAGCACCGATTAAGATAACGATAAAACCAAGGTGGAAGATAAGCGAAGGGAGTTTTTTTGGATCTATTAAGTTATATCTAAAGATATTATAGGTCAAATTTATGCCAAGAAGTAGTTGAATGAGTGCAAACCAGCTGGCACCATAAACATAGTACCATGCAGCTTCTGTGCTAGTTTTACTTTCTATTATCGTAGCGGCTCCGCTAGCTATGGCAAAGATTATCATCAAAATGATAGCTGAGCCCATACTTAAAAATAATGATTTTGGATTTAACATCTGCTTCCTTTTATTTATATTATGACAAAGCTATCAAAGTGAAACTTATCTTAAATAACTGCCTTGCTTTGTTTGAGTAGAGACTGGTTTGTTTTCATTTGCATCTTGTTCAGCAAATGCATCTTTACCTTTTAGATAGGCGAGAATCGCGCCAAGATCATTATTTGAAAGAATTTTAGCTTGGTTTTGCATTACATTTTTACCGCTTCCGCCAAAACTTGAGTCACTTCTATAAGAGATGATGCTATCTTCAATATCTTTAGCATCCATATTTTTTAGAGGTGTTGAACCAAATGGCCTTTTATCAGCATTCTCGCCATGACAGCTAGCACATTGCTTTTCATAAAGCTCCTTACCTAAAGAAACACTATATCTGCCCTTTCTATCAACGCCTAATTTTAAAATTCTATTATCTTTATAACGTCTTGGATCTTCATCAACATAGACATTTACTTTTTCATTTCTATCATTAGCCTGCTTTTTTGCCATTTCGGCAAGTTCTTTACCAAACTCACCACGAGCTTCTATATAGTAGACTTGTGAAGCTGCAAAGGCATTTGCCACCAAAAAACACGCCAAAAAAGAAATTTTAATACTTTTCATAATTTTCCTTGAAATTTTGCTCTAAATTTAAAAATCCCGGATCAGATTGCTTCCGACCCGGGATTATATCATAAGTTGATTAATTAGCTACGATTAAAATGAGTATTTAGCTTCAAATCTGAATTTATCTTCTTTTGCTTTAACATCATTAGCAAATTTATGTGTTTGGAAAGAGTAGAATGAGCTAAATTTCAACTTCTTGCTGTATTGATAAGCAAATCTTGGAACAAATTCTTCTATTTTCTCTTTTACATCTTGATTATTTGCTCCTGCAGTTTTTATATTGCCTTTTACATAATCCAAGCCAACTGTAAATTTATCAAATGCATATGCACTTGTTGCATAGAAGAAGTTACCTTTGCCTTCTGCATGTGTCCAGTCAAATACATCTTCGCCTGCATCAATTAAGCTTCCTTGATCTTCAAATGAAAAAGCTGATATGCCTTTATCTTGAGATTTCCAACCGATATAACCACCAGCTAAATCAAAACCAAATAGTGAAGTTGAAAGTTCTCCAGCATAGAAGTTACCATCATTATATCCTAGCTTGCTTTTAGCGCTAGCATCAGCCGTACTATTTACATAGTTAAGTCTTGCGCCCAAAGAAACATCATCAGTAATAGCAAAATTTGCTGAAACATCAGCTGCAAGTAAGTCAGCTAAATTTGTTAAGCTAGCATACCATAGTTGGAAGTTAATAGGATCATATGCTCCAGCAATACCAGCTGCATATAGATTACCAACATCATACTTATTCAATTGATCAGTTACACTCGCATCATATAGATCACCATCGCTCTCACCACTGCCTTCAAGTGCATCAAATGCTAAAGCTGTAAGTGTAAGACCTTCGATGTCTTCATTTACTACTCTTACGCCTGTGCCAACAGCATCATCAGTAAAGTATGAACCTATAACTTGTTTACCAGCTGTTATAGTAGTAGCACCTACTTTGTATCCTAGGTAAAATTGGTAAACTCTGAATGGATCAGTTGTATTTGTTTTATCTGTACCATCTGTATTAGCTGTTCCAGCATTATCGCCTGAACCGTCATTTGCATTATATCTTAGGCCAACAACACCAAAAAAGTTATCATCGATAGCAGCTTTAAAATTTGTGATCATTTTAAAGTTATGTTTTGCATCATTAGCTTTTTTGACATTTTCTTGTTGTTTGTCATACTCATGAGTGTGAGTATATCTATATCTTGCAAATCCTGAAAGATCTACATTTTTTATAGCTTCTTCAAGTGGAGTAGCACTTGCTACGCTTGAAAATGCACCTAAAGCAACCAAAGCGGCTAAACTAATTTTTGTTAGTTTCATTTTTTCTCCTTTTAAGGTTTTGTGCTGACGATTATAATCAATAAAATTTAACATGAAGCTTAAATTTTTAATTTCAGTTACCGATCGTTTACCGTAATTAATCAAAAATAGATAAAAGTTGATAATTTTAAATAAAACAAGGACAAAATTTTAAAGAAGTAAAAAGAAAAAGGGGCTGTTGCTTTGCCCCTTAAAAGGAGTTCTAGTTTTGATTGCTGTTGAAATTATATAAGCAAGCAGTAAATCAACGGTAATTAAAAAGAAATTTTTTCCTCTTTTGGCACTTCGATATTTGTTTTTACATTTTTTCTTTTAATAATCACTTCATTTTGCGGCTTTTTTATACCATTATATAAGCCACTAGAGCCGCCCTCTTTTATAAGAAGCATATCTATAAGCTTATCTGCATAAAAGGTCGCATAGACCAAGTCGCCTTTATCATAATAGTATCTATTTGCACAAAAATTTGCTTTATTGAGTTTGTGATTTTTTGTATCGCTCGCCACTATTTCATAGCAGTATTTTGAATCTTTATATGTAACCTCTTTTATAAAACCTTTGATCGAGCTTTTTACTGGTGTATTTTGCATGACCTGTCTTGGCTGTTTTCGCACTGGTGGGTTATCCTCAAAAAATGAGCAACCCAAAAACATGATGGTAGTTGCCAGTGGAAGTAAAATTTTAGCTTTCATCTCTTCTCCTTAGTGTAAAACGGCGAAGTATAACTTTTAAGATTAAATAAATTTTGCGGGAAATTAAAGGCTCGTATCTAAATTTATATACACGATCATATAAATTTATCTTAGGCGAGCCTGCTTAAGATAGTTAAGCTGAAACATTTAAAACGTTACCGCCAAGCTCGGCGATCTTTTTATCAAGTGTCTCAAGGGTCTTTTCAATAGTCTTTTGTGAAATTTCAGGAAGCTCACCTCCCCAAATTTTCTTCGCATCCTCAAAACCCTTTGCCACACCCTCTCTACCAGCTTTTAGTTTTTCCACGTCATCGCCTGCACCATTTAGCACAAAGCTAGCTATCCTATCAGCCGTATTTGCGATACCAAAAAATCCATTCTCACTAATAAGATCATTTGCCTCGTCACTAGTTAGCTCGTTTAAAGATTTACCATTATAGCCGATACTTGCAAGATCAAGTCCTGATAAAATTTCTGATAAATTTTTAGGCACATTAAAGCTTAAGCCACCTTGGGCTAATAAATTTGAACTACTACTTTGAGCGATCTCTTTTTGATACTGCAAAAAATAGCTATTTGAAATGTCTTTGGCCGTTAAATTTGTAATTTTAGACTCTTTTTTAGAGATATCCTTTTCATCTTTATGAAGTGAAATTTCTGATTTTACATTTTCTTTTAGACTTGAACTATTATATGAGTTTGCGATTTGAGAAATTTTCATTTTGGCTCCTTAAATTTTATAAAATCAATATCGCCAAAAAGTAGAATTTATTTAGATAGAGCGGGAAAACTCCCGCTAGTAGTTATTTGCTAAGTGTTGCGTTTAGCATCCAGATCGCTTTTTCAAATTTTGCGATTTGATCTTGTGCATACATTTGAGTTGTTGTATCGCCTTCTGCAAGCTCGTCAAGCTTTTTAAACTCACCCAAAAGGTGTTTATAATCAGCCAAGACAATCTCTAAAACCTCAGTTGGAGTGTAAATTTCTTTTGGCTCGTGTTTAATATGAGTAACTTTTGCTAGCTCCTCAGCCTTAACTATAGGTCTGCCACCAAGCATAAGAGCTCTCTCAGCTGCATCGTCAAATATCTCACTCATATCTTCATAAGCTTTTTCTGTATATTCATGAACGCTAAAAAATTGAATACCTTTTACATTCCAGTGAAGATCGTGAAATTTAATATAAAGTGCATTTGCATCAGCCTGAATAACATTTAATTGTAAAATAACTTTTGACATTTTGTCTCCTTCTTTATTATAAATATGATGAAATTATATATAGTTAGAGTTAATCAGTGGTTAATTAAATAATAAATTTTATTATTTAATATAAAATTTGACTACAAAATAAATTTATCTTATAGTCAAATGTAGGATTACAAAATTTGTTTATTTTTTATAAGGCGTAGTTTTATAGCCTTGCTCGATCAAGCTACTCATACCTCCATCTAAATTTATTATCTTAAGATCTGAGCTATCTATCGCTGCGGCTGCTGCCGTACTTCTTCTGCCGCTTCTGCAAACAAGAGCAATAGGTTTTTTAATATCAACTGCCTTTGAAAGCTTCTCCAAAAATGCACTCTTATCGTTTGGATTAAAAGTTATAGTCTTTGCACCTGCGATAACGCCAGTCTCTTGCCACTCAGATGGAGTTCTTATATCGATAATCTGATCATATTTTTTGATCTCATCTGGGCTTATATTAACGGTTTTAACATCAGCTGACAACATACAACAAACAGCTCCTAAAAGTAAAATTTTTTTCATCTACTCTCCTTAAATAAATTTTTGAAATGTTAGCACGGATTATTAAATATATAAAAATTTTTGTTGATAAAATTTATTAGTTTAGATAAAAATTAATAATATAACGTGTTGATAAAAAACTAAACCCACTACGAATGCATATATAGATAAACCGACTAGATTAATGAAAATATAGTCATTTACCATTACGCTTTTTATAAAATTTTCTTTGATATTAGTGATCTTGTTTGCATATAACTTATAATCTTTTTTATAAAGTCCATTCTTTGTATTTTCTCTTTTACTCTATTTGCTGATCAGTATAAGAGCATTTTTATAAATTGTTATATCTTATTATACGTTTTAGTATATTTAAAAAACACTTGTTTGAGCACTTTGTATTTTATAAAGGCGATTGTATGATGGTGTCCCCAACAGGATTCGAACCTGTGACCTTAGAATTAGGAATTCTACGCTCTATCCAGCTGAGCTATGAGGACAATTCATATATTTTGTAGATAGATTTTATAAGAATTTAATTTTTGAAGGACAGATTACTCTGCCCTTCTTTGGTTAATTAGCCATTTCTCTTTTTAATGATCTCATCACTTACGTTTTTAGGAACTTCTTCGTAGTGATCGAATTCCATTGAATAAGTTGCACGCCCTTGAGTCATTGAGCGAAGATCTGTTGAATAGCCAAACATTTGAGCTAATGGACAATAAGCTGCAATGATCTTCACACCATTTCTATCATCCATTGAATTTACTTGGCCACGGCGTTTATTAAGGTCGCCTATAACATCACCCATATACTCTTCTGGAGTTTCTACTTCAACTTTCATCATAGGCTCAAGAATAACAGCACCTGCTTTTCTAGCACCTTCCTTAAAGCCCATTGAAGCAGCAAGTTTAAATGCCATTTCAGACGAGTCAACTTCATGGTAGCTACCATCAAATAGTGTAACTTTAACATCTTCGACTGGATAACCAGCAAGAACACCACTTTGAAGTGCCTCTTTACAACCTTTTTCAACAGCTGGAATATATTCTTTTGGAACAACACCACCTTTGATATCATTAACAAACTCAAATCCACTAGCAGCTGGGAGCGGCTCAATACGTAAAAATACGTGACCATATTGACCACGACCGCCTGATTGTTTAGCATACTTATATTCCTGCTCAACTGTCTTACGAATAGTTTCGCGATAAGCAACTTGTGGTTGTCCAACTTCAGCATCTACCTTAAATTCACGAAGCATACGATCAACTATGATCTCCAAGTGAAGCTCACCCATACCGCTAATAATAGTTTGACCACTCTCTTCGTCTGTACTAACTCTAAAACTTGGATCTTCTTGAGCTAGTTTTTGAAGTGCTATTGCCATTTTTTCCTGGTCTGCCTTTGTTTTTGGTTCAACTGCAACACTAATAACTGGCTCAGGGAAGTCCATTCTTTCAAGGATAACTTTATCTTTCTCGCTAGCTAGAGTATCACCTGTTAGAGTATTTTTTAGACCAACAACAGCACCGATCTCACCAGCAAAAAGCTCAGTAATCTCTTCACGTTTATTTGAGTGCATTTTTAGCAAGCGACCGATTCTCTCTTTGCAGTCTTGAACTGTGTTGTAAGCATAGCTACCACTTTCAAGGCTTCCTCTATAAACACGAATAAATGTTAGCTGTCCAACAAATGGGTCAGTCATAATCTTAAACGCAAGAGCGGCAAATTCGCCATCATCTGTACTTTCAACAGTTACTTCAGTGCCATCTTCATAAACACCATTTATCGCTGCGATCTCATCTGGAGCTGGTAAATAATCAACAACAGCATCAAGTAGAGGTTGGATACCTTTGTTCTTAAACGCAGTTCCGCAAAGCATAGGCGTGATAGTCATTCTTAAGCAGCCTGCTTTTATACCTTTTTTAATCTCTTCTTCAGTTAGTTCTTCACCTGCAAAGAATTTCTCCATCAAGCTATCATCTGTCTCAGAAACTGCTTCGATTAATTTCGCACGATATTCTTCTGCCTTATCTTTAACTTCAGCTGGAATTTCTTCTTCAACATAGTCAGTTGGCTTTTTCTCATCATTCCAAACGTAAGCTTTCATTCTTACAAGGTCAACCACACCTCTAAAGTTATCCTCAGCACCTATAGGAATTTGAATAGGAATTGGGTTTGCTTTTAGTCTTTCCCTAATCTGCTCTTCAACTCTAAAGAAATTTGCACCTATTCTATCCATTTTATTAACAAAAACGATTCTTGGTACGTGATATTTATTTGCTTGTCTCCAAACGGTTTCTGATTGTGGTTGAACACCACCAACAGAACAAAATACTGAAACAGCACCATCAAGAACACGCATAGAACGCTCAACTTCGATAGTAAAGTCAACGTGTCCCGGAGTGTCTATTAGGTTTATTTGATAACCCTTCCAAAATGCCGTAGTTGCAGCTGAAGTAATAGTAATACCACGCTCTTTTTCTTGTTCCATCCAGTCCATGGTAGCAGCACCATCATGAACCTCACCTATTTTATGGCTCATACCAGTAAAAAATAAAATTCTCTCACTAGTAGTTGTCTTTCCAGCATCAATATGAGCCGCAATACCGATATTTCTTACCTTATGTAAAGGCGTTTTTCTCTCTGCCATACTAATTCTTTCTTACCAGCGGTAGTGAGCAAATGCTTTATTAGCCTCTGCCATCTTGTAAGTATCTTCCTTCTTCTTGAAAGATGCACCTTTTGAGTTTGCCGCATCTAAGAGCTCATTCGCTAGTTTATCTATCATAGTTCTTTCGCTTCTTTTTCTAGCGTAAGTTATAAGCCAGCGGATAGCAAGAGCTTGTTGGCGAGCTGGGCGAACCTCAACTGGTACTTGATAAGTAGCACCACCAACACGGCGTGATTTAACTTCTAAAATAGGTTTTACATTTTCAATAGCATCGTTAAAAACATCGATGCCTTTAACCTCAGCATTTTTCTTTTCTATGGCTTTAATGGCACCATACATTATCTCAGTAGCGACGCTTTTTTTGCCATCATACATAAGAGAATTAATAAATTTAGTGATTATTTTATTTCCGTAAATCGGATCAGGTAAGACTTCCCTTACAGGGGCTTTTCTTCTTCTCATTTTGATCTTTCCTTCAAATTTTTATGAAATTTTACTCAAACGTTTGCAAATTTTAGCAACGTCTGCGAACCTAAATTTTTACTTTTTTGTTGCAGCTGCAGCGCCAGCTTTAGGGCGTTTCGCACCATATTTAGAACGAGAAACTGTTCTTTTTGCAACACCAGCAGTATCAAGTGCACCACGAACGATGTGATATTTAACGCCTGGTAAGTCTTTAACCCTACCGCCGCGAACTAAAACGATACTGTGTTCTTGTAGGTTGTGACCTTCACCACCGATATAGCTGATGACTTCAAAACCACTTGTTAGCCTAACTTTGGCAACTTTCCTCAAAGCTGAGTTTGGTTTTTTAGGAGTTGTAGTATAAACCCTAGTGCAAACTCCTCTTCTTTGAGGGCACTCTTTTAACGCTGGAGATTTTGACTTAACAGTCACTTTCTTGCGTTCTTTTCTGACCAATTGATTTATGGTTGGCACAATAATTCCTTTCAACTAAATTTATTAAAAAGACCTAATTTTATTTAAAATAAACTTAAATAACGGTTAATAAGTTAGACTTACTCATCTAATTCTTGATTTTATAAAAACTCTGCTGTCTTTATTTTGTATTAGTCTTGTTTGACAGCATATTTGCCACTACCTATCAAAAGAATACAAAGTGAAATAGCAATATAAAGGTAAATAAGCTCTGATTTAAAGCCGTTAACCTCATTTAATGCAAATAAATTTGCAAATCCATAGTATGAGTATAAAATAGTAATACTAGTACCTAAAACTAGGATAGCGCCTACCCTTGAATAAAAACCAATAATTAACATAATTGGCGCTAAGACCTCTCCAAGGTAAGAAAAATATGCCAAAAATCCAGGTAAACCAGCATTTACTAATATACCTTTTACCCCACTAAGTCCATGTAAAATTTTACCAAAACCATGCATAAAAAGGCAGATACCAAGTCCTAAACGTATAAATAAAAGTCCAAGATCAACGTTTTTCATAAATTCTCCATGATGTGATTTAAAGATAAGGATTTTATTAGGTGATAATTAATAGCTTGTAAATTTTTAATTGATTTAATTCTATAAAGAGGTTAAGCCCCAAAAATAGGGGCTTAAAGGACTAGTTTTCTTTGATTTTTACTTTTTTATCCTTATAAAAACCAGTTCCAACCGGGATCATACGTCCGAGGATAACATTCTCTTTTAGATCCTCAAGATAGTCAAATTTAGCAGCAATCGATGCTTCTGTTAAGACTTTAGTTGTCTCTTGGAATGATGCAGCAGAGATCACACTATCACTTCCGATAGCCGCTCTTGTAACACCAAGAAGAATCGGCTCAGCAATAGCTGGCTCACCACCCATGTTCATAATGCGCTCGTTCTCTTCTTTAAATTTATTTCTTGAGACCATATCGCCAACTATGAAATTTGTATTTCCACTATCAACGATTTTGACTTGGCGAAGCATTTGTGATACGATGATCTCTATATGTTTATCAGCGATCGCAACACCTTGGCGGCGATAAACTTGCTGAATTTCACTGATCAAATAGTAGTGAAGCGCTTTTTCGCCAAGAATTCTTAAAATATCGTGGCTTGAGATTAGTCCATCAGTTAGTTTCTCGCCAGCATGGACAAATTCCCCATCTCTTACTTGTATCTGACGACTTTTCTCGATCAAATACTCAGCAGTTGTGCCATCTTCAGCTTGGATGATTATGCGCTCTTTTGAGCGAAGTGGCTTGTCAAATCTAACCACACCATCAATCTCTGCAACGATAGCTGTATTTTTAGGGCGTCTTGCTTCAAATAGCTCACTAACTCTTGGAAGACCGCCGGTAATATCTTTTGACTTAGCAACAGCTTTTGGGGTCTTGGCCAAAATATCAGCCTGTGCTACTTCATCTCCGCTTGAAACAAAGATCGCAGTTTTTGGATCAAGCGGATACTTGATTAAATTTCCTTTTTTAGTAGCGATAATAATCGCAGGTTTTACACCGCTTGGCAAATACTCATTGATAACAAGACGTCTTTGTCCAGTCGCCTCATCTGCTTGCTCAGTCGCACTATATCCTGGTTCAATATCCTCAAAGCTAACCACACCAGCTTCTTCAGCAATAGTTGGAGTTGAGTATGGGTCCCACTCAGCAATAATCAACTTATCATCTTTTTCAGGTAACGAAACCACTGTCGCTCTCTCAACTGTATCATTATCAGAAACTTGAATGATAGAATTTCTTGGGATATAATGGCGAACCGCCTCACGTCCATCTTTATCAGAAACAACTACAAAGAAACCTTTTTCAGTTACTTTGTGACCTTTTTTGATATCTTTAACCCTATCAAGATAATCACCTTTTAATATGAAAAATTTAACTACACCATTTGCGTCAGCTAAAATTTTACGAGTTACCGGATCTCCGTCTGAAATTTTAAGTTCACTAGCGTATGGGATACGATTTGGGATATTCCAACCCTCTTTTATGATCTCAACGATACTTTCATTCTCTTTTACTTTATCGCCACTTACATAAGGTATATACATCTTCCCTTCGATCTTTCCGCTAACACCAGCTAATTCATTTGGCTTAGCAAGATCGTTTCTTCTAATTGTATATTTAACCTCTTCTTTTTTACCTTTTATCACGATATTTACATCTTCGTGGGCATATTCGATCTCTATTTTGCCATCAATCGTTGATTTAATCTTTGGCTCAACAAGTAGCACAGCTGCGCTTCTTCTATTTGCAACGATCTTCTTATCTCCGTTATCATAAGTATTAAGGTTGTAATATCTAATAAAACCTTCTTTTTGAGCGATTACTTGGCGATCTTGTTGTTCAGTAGAAGCCGTACCACCGATGTGGAATGTTCTTAGTGTTAGCTGTGTACCTGGCTCACCGATAGATTGAGCTGAAATGATACCAACTGCCTCGCCTGGTTTTACAAGCTTACCTTCACCCAAATTTAAGCCGTAGCATTTTGCACAAACGCCTTTTGGTGCCTTGCACGTGATAGGCGTTCTAATGCTCACTGATTTTATACCAGCCTCAGTTATAGCTCTAGCTTTTTCTTCATCAAGTAGCGTGCCTTCGCTAAATAAAATTTCATTTGTTATAGGATCGATCACATCATCTGCTAAAACACGGCCCAATACTCTCTCTTCAAGGCTTTCTATTAGCTCGCCACTCTCTGTAATATCTGTGATTTCAACACCCTCGTGCGTACCGCAGTCGTGCATTGTTACTTTAACGTTTTGAGCAACGTCGATTAGTTTTCTTGTTAAGTAACCGGCGTTGGCTGTTTTTAGAGCGGTATCTGCAAGACCTTTTCTAGCTCCGTGAGTAGAGTTGAAGTACTCCATTATATTTAAACCTTCACGGAAGTTTGAAATGATCGGCGTTTCAATAATTGAGCCATCAGGTTTTGCCATAAGACCACGCATACCAGCTAGCTGGCGAATTTGCGCAGCACTACCTCTCGCACCTGAGTCAGCCATCATATAAATTGAGTTAAATCCGCCCTTATCACTTTGTATGAGCTTCATCATCTCGCTTGCAACGCTATTGTTTGTATCTGTCCAGATATCGATGATCTTGTTGTATCTCTCACTATCTGTTAAAAGACCAGCGCCGTATTGTTTTTGAATTTCACGAACTTTTTTCTTAGCTTCATCGATATATTTTTGCTTGCTATCTGGCACGATGATGTCTGCGATAGAGATAGAAATTCCCGCTTTTGTAGCATATCTAAAGCCTAAATTTTTAAGCTTATCAAGGAAGTCAGCCGTTACTTCAAGGCCGCCATTTCTATAAACATAATCAACCAAATTTGCAATGTCTTTTTTCTTCATGATCTTATTCCACATATTTTCAGGGACAAAATCAGGAAGTATCGCTCTTAAGATCAAGCGACCAGCCGTCGTAAAGATGATCTTATTATCAACCATTGTCTTAATTTTAGCGTGAAGACCAAGAGTATTAGCCTCTTCAGCGATCATTACTTCATCAACGCTTGAGAAAATTTTATTTGCGCCTTTTTCGTCATTTCTCTCTAGGCTTAAATAATAAATTCCTAAAACCATATCTTGTGAAGGAACTGTGATGGCCTTACCGCTTGCAGGAAGCAAGATGTTCATTGAACTAAGCATCAAAATTTTGCACTCAGCGATAGCTTCCTGCGATAGTGGTACGTGAACAGCCATTTGGTCGCCGTCGAAGTCAGCGTTGAACGCCGCACAAACTAGTGGATGAAGCTGGATCGCCTTGCCCTCAACAAGCACTGGGTGAAATGCCTGGATAGAAAGCTTGTGAAGTGTTGGAGCACGGTTTAGCATAACTGGATAGTCTTTAACGACCTCTTCTAGGCACTCCCAAACCTCATTTGTCTTATCTTCTATCATCTTTTTAGCTTGCTTAACAGTTGTTGCATAGCCTTTTTCTTCAAGGCGAGCAAGCAAATGTGGTTTAAATAGCTCTAGAGCCATTTTCTTTGGAAGACCGCACTGATCCATCTTTAGCTTTGGACCAACGACGATAACAGAACGTCCAGAGAAGTCAACACGCTTACCTAGCAAATTCTGACGGAAGCGGCCTTGCTTACCTTTGATGATCTCGCTTAGTGATTTTAGTGGGCGCTTATTTGCACCTTTTACTGCATTTGCTCTGCGGCCATTATCAAATAGCGCATCAACAGCCTCTTGAAGCATTCTCTTTTCGTTTCTGATAATGATCTCAGGTGCGTCAAGCTCAAGTAGACGTTTTAGACGGCTATTTCTATTTATTACGCGGCGATATAGGTCATTTACGTCTGAAACAGCAAATTTACCACCATCAAGGCTGACTAGCGGTCTAAGATCAGGTGGAAGAACTGGTAAATTTGTTATCATCATCCACTCTGGGCGGTTACCTGAATTTAAAAAACTCTCGATAACTTTTAGACGTTTTACTATAGTTTTTTTCTTGGCTTCTGAATTTGTAGACTCCATCTCTTCTTTTAGTTGATTTAAAATTTCCATCAAATCAAGCTCAGCTAGCATGTCATAGATGACCTCGCCACCCATTCTAGCTGTAAAACCAGTCTCTTCATATCTTGAAGCTAGGCTTTGATATTGCTCTTCATTTAAAACGTCGTATTTCTCAACTTTTTTAGAATTTTCATTGTCGTAATAAGCCTCACCAACATTATCAACAATGTATGCTTCATAGTAAAGTACACGTTCAAGATCTTTCATCTTAATACCAAGAAGTGCACCAATACGGCTTGGCAAGAAATTTACATACCAAATATGAGCCACTGGAGTTACAAGCTCGATGTGACCCATGCGAGAGCGGCGAACCTTAGATGTCGTTACTTCAACACCGCATTTTTCGCACTTGATGCCTTTATAACGCATCTTTTTATATTTGCCGCAAAGGCACTCGTAGTCACGGATCGGTCCAAAAATTTTGGCACAAAACAAGCCGTCACGCTCAGGTTTTAGCGTGCGGTAGTTGATAGTTTCTGGTTTTTTAACCTCACCATAACTCCAAGATTTTATCTTCTCAGGACTTGCTAAACGAAGTTGAAAAGCTTCAAAATCACGAGGTCTATGCTCTTCTTTTATCTCAACTGGTTTTAAATTAGTTAGTTTCATTTGTCTCATCCTCATCATATACTTCTACATCAAGAGCCAGTGATTTTAGCTCGTTTGTTAGAACAAAGAACGTCTCAGGGATACCAGTCTCAGGAACGTTTTCGCCTCTTGTTAAAGCTTTGTAAGCAGAAAGTCTTCCCTCAACATCGTCTGATTTTACAGTTAACATCTCTCTTAGTGTATGAGCAGCACCGTAAGCCTCAAGTGCCCAAACCTCCATCTCACCAAACCTTTGACCACCAAATAGCGCCTTACCTCCAACTGGTTGTTGTGTAACAAGACTGTATGGTCCAGTACTTCTTGCGTGAACTTTTTCATCAACCAAGTGGTGAAGTTTTAGCATATACATACAACCAACATTAACACGTTCTCTTATCTTTGAGCCTGTGCGTCCATCGTATAGCTCAGTTTTACCATCGCTATCTATCTTTGCCATCTCAAATAGTTTTGCAAATTCGTCAGCCTTAACGCCTTCAAAAATCGGAGTTGCAAATCTTACGCCATTACTCCAATCTTTTGCATATTCAAGAAGCTTCTCATCGCTCATCTTACCAAGAGCTTTTTTAGCGTCCATTAGCTTAGCAACACCTGCTATCTCTATCATCTTAGCTCTTAGCTCTTTTATCCACTCGCCTTTTTTAGTTTCAAAAATTTCATTGATCTGCTCACCTAAGCGGTAGCCAACAAGACCAAGGTGGCTCTCTAAAATTTGACCGATATTCATACGGCTTGGAACACCAAGTGGGTTTAGCACGATGTCTACAATCTGACCGCTTGGGAGATAAGGCATATCGACTTCTCTAACTATATTTGAAACGATACCTTTATTACCGTGACGTCCAGCCATCTTATCGCCGACTTTTAGTTTGCGTTTTGTAGCTATGTAAACTTTTACAAGTTTTACAACACCGCTTGGTAAAATATCGTCTTTTTCTAAAATTTCTATCTTAGCATCGTGCTCTTCTTTGAGCTTTTTCTTCTCGTTTTGGAAGTAATTTTTTAGCTCATCATATTTCTTTTGAATATCTTTTGAAAAGCTTTTAACGATAGCGTTTAGAGTAAACCTATTTATATTTTCAAGATCAGCCTTATTGATCTTTGAGCCCTTCTTATACTCTTTTTTATTTACCTCTTGATCGCTTGCTAGTGGATTTTTAGAAAGAAGTGCTGTAACTTTTAGCATCTCTTCGCGGTCTAGCATAAGTAGTCTATCATGATGTTCTTTTTCTAAAAGAGTTTTCTCTTCTTCGTAAGCTTTATTTGTTCTGCTATCTTTTTCATAACCTTTTTTGGTAAAAATTTTAACATCAACAACCACGCCTTCCATCGAAGCTGAAGCGTAGAGCGATTTATTTACAACGTGACCAGCCTTTTCACCAAAGATCGCACGTAATAGTCTCTCTTCTGGAGTTGGCTTAACCTCGCCTTTTGGAGATACTTTACCAACAAGGATCATACCAGGCTTGATCTCTGTACCAATTTTGACAATACCACTCTCATCAAGGTGCATAAGCTCCTCTTCTTTGACGTTTGGTATATCTTTTGTTATCTCCTCAACGCCGTCTTTTAACTCACGAGCCTCGATCTCTTTTTCATAGATATGAACACTCGTAAAGGCATCTTCACGTATCATTTTTTCACTAATGACGATTGCGTCTTCGTAGTTGTAGCCATTCCAAGGCATAAATGCAATTAGTGCGTTTTTACCAATGGCTAGCTCGCCTTTTTCCATACTTGGACCGTCAGCAATTATTTGACCAGCAACGATCTCATCACCTTTTTTAACTATCGGATGTTGAGAAAAAGTCGTATTTTGGTTTGTTCTTAAATTTTTCTCCAAAGAGTAATGATCGATATATGGACCAGCTTCGTCTTCGCCTAAAATGAATATATTTTTATTATCAACCTTTTCAACCACACCACTACGTTTTGCTTTTACGCTTTCCCATGCATCTCTTGCAATAACGCTTTCCATACCTGTTCCAACAATAGGAGCAGTTGAGCGAAGTAGTGGCACTGCCTGACGTTGCATGTTTGAACCCATGAGAGCACGGTTAGCATCATCATGCTCTAGGAATGGAATAAGTGAAGCCGCAACACCAGCTATCATACCAGAACAAAGGTCGATCAAAGCAACATCTTCTCTACGGGCAAGCATCATCTCGCCATCTTTTCTAACCTCAATCAAGTCCTCAACAATGTGTCCATTTTCATCAAGTTTAGTTGATGCCGGAGCTATAACATTGCCCTCTTCTTGAGTTGCGGTTAAGTAAACTATCTCATCAGTCACTTTGCCATCTACAACTTTTTTGTAAGGCGCTTCAACAAAGCCAAGATCATTCACTTTTGCATAGGTTGAAAGCGTATTGATAAGACCAATATTTTGACCTTCTGGAGTCTCAACCGGACAAATTCTACCGTAGTGGGTTGGGTGAACGTCACGCACCTCAAATCCAGCACGTTCTTTTACTAAGCCACCCTCGCCAAGCGCAGATAGACGGCGCTTGTGAGTAACTTCGCTAAGTGGGTTTGTCTGATCCATAAACTGGCTTAACTGTCCACCTGTGAAAAATTCCATAATTGTTGCAGTAATCATTTTTGGGTTAATGAGATCGTATGGCATAATTTCTTCGGTATTATTACTTAAGCTTGTAAATTTGTCGCGGATTGCCTTTTGCATCTTTACAAAACCGAGGTGAAGTTCGCTAGCAAGTAGCTCACCGATTGATCTTATACGGCGGTTGCCAAGGTGATCTCGGTCATCAATGTGACCTTGTCCGTTTTTAACTTTTATAAGATATTTCGCAGTTTTTATGATATCTTCGCTTGTTAGTAAAGTAACGTATTCTGGCACATCAAGAGAGAGCTTATGATTCATTTTCATACGACCAACTTTTGTTAAATCGTATCTCTCAGGGTTAAATAGCATATCATTTACAAAACTCTTTGCAGCCTCTTTAACAACTGGCTCTCCTGGTCTCATGACCTTATAAATTCTAATAGCCGCAAGATCATTTTCATCATCCACACCCTCAGTTTGTTTTAAAACCTTAAGCATATCGTTGTCAGCTATAAAAGAATTTATAATCGCATCATCAACACCAGCAGCAGAGTTATTTATAATCTCAATACTTTCATGTTCAGCTAAGATTTTCGTAAGTTTATTCTCGTCAAGAGCAGATAGTGTATCATATAAAATTTCTCCACTCTCTGTATTTATTACAGGATTTGCCAAATATCTACCAATAAGTGCTTCAACTGGGTATTCAACAAATTTTACACCATCTTCAATCAACTTATCAGCTTTTTTCTTGGTTAGACGTTTGCCTGCTTGATGAAGAATTTCTCCATCTTCGTTTTTTATATCATATTCAACTCTTCCCAAATAATCTTCAGGATTAAAAAGAATTAAGAATTTGTTATTTTTAATAATTAAATTTTGTATTGGATAAAACAACTTAATAATGTCTTGTTTTTTATATCCAAGCGCCCTAAATAATATAGTTACTGGCACTTTTCTACGTTTATTTATCCTAACATATAAAATATCTTTTGTGTCATATTCGAAATGTAGCCAAGAGCCACGATCAGGTATTATTTGAGCTGTATAAATTAATTTATTTGCAACAGTCGCGCTCTCTTCTTGTTTAAAAATAACACCTGGACTTCTATGGAGTTGATTTACAACAACACGCTCAACACCATTTATAATAAATGAAATTCTATCAGTCATTAGTGGAATTTCACGTATAAAAATTTCTTGTTCTTTTATATCTTTAACACCAACTTTATCACCTGTCTTATCATCTTTCTCATGAACAATAAGACGTATTTTCATCTTTAAATTTACAGAGTATGTAAGACCTCTTTCTATACACTCTCTGATTGTATATTTTGGTTTTCCAATTTCTGAGCCAACATATTCTAAAGTCAAACGATTTTGCGGATCATGTATTGGAAAGATTGATTTAAAAACTTTTTCTATACCGCTTTCTGCTTGATTGTTATTTAGATTTAAAAAATTATCAAAGCTCTTTTTTTGTAGTTGTAGTAGGTTCGGAACGTCTATCTCCTTAACGACATTAGAGAAGTCAACCCTAAGACGATTTCCTGAGTATAAGCTATTTAACATTGCATCTACCTCGTGGTAATTTTGAAAGAAAAGTATAGCCTTTTAACAAGGCATCTAAAATTTAAAAAAGAGAGAGACTGTGCCCTCTCTTGAAATATTAAGCTCAAATAATAAAAAATTATTTAAGTTCAACCTTAGCACCAGCTTCTTCAAGCTCTTTTTTAGCTGCCTCAGCCTCATCTTTGCTAACGCCTTCTTTAAGAACAGATGGTGTTCCCTCAACTGCATCTTTAGCTTCTTTAAGACCAAGACCAGTAAGCGCTCTAACAACTTTAATAACGTTGATTTTCTTATCACCAGAATCAACCAAAACAATGTTAAATTCTGTTTTTTCCTCTGCTGCAGCTGCTGCACCACCTGCCGCAACAGCGCCACCAGCTACCATTACAGGAGCAGCGCTAACACCAAATTTCTCTTCGAACTCTTTTACAAGTTCACTAAGCTCAAGTACAGAAAGATTAGATATAAACTCTAATACATCTTCTTTAGTAATTGCCATTTTTAATCCTTATTATTTTTTAATTTTAATTAAGCTGATTGTTCTTTTTTCTCTTTAAGCGCATTCAAACCAATTGTGAAATTTTGAATCGGCGCATTCCAAACTTGTAAAAGCATCGCAATAAGCTCATCACGGCTAGGCATTTTAGATAGAGCTTTAACTTTATCAACGCTAGCAACTTCGCCATCAATATAAGCTGTTTTTATTTTGAAAAGATCAGCATTAGACTCTTCAAATTTTGCGGCTACTTTAGTTACTGCTAATTGATCTTCGCTCCAAAGATAGATATTTGTATCTTTGAGTTCCATTCCGACTTTATCAGAATTTTTAAGAGCAATATTTGCAAGAGTATTTTTAATAACCTGAACTTTTACATTTTGTTCTTTAGCAGAATTTCTTAAAACTTCAAGTTTCTTTACTGAAAGGCCACGATAGTCACAAACTACAATAGCTTCAGCAGTTTTAAATTCACTCTCTAATTTTGCAACAACTTCAGTTTTTTCGTTACGTGTCACTTTTTCTCCTTTCCGACCGGTAATTTCAAGCAGAGCGGGTCGAATCAATTAAGCCCAATGGCCTCGGCTATCTCCAATCTAAGATATAAATTTTAATTTTTAGTTTTATTTTAAGTCCATAACTTCTTGGGTATCAAGAGCTATAGATGGGCTCATTGTCAGAGACAACGAAGCATTTTTAACATATCTACCCTTTGCGGTTGCAGGCTTATGTTTATTGATCGCTTTAATAAATGTTGAAATATTTTCATTTAATTGTTCTTTAGTAAAATTAACTTTACCAAGACCTGCATGTATATTTCCTTGCTTATCAACACGGAAATTTACTTGACCACTTTTTGCATTATTAACAGCTTGTGCAACATCCATTGTTACTGTACCAGTTTTTGGATTTGGCATTAATCCTTTTGGTCCTAAAATTCTACCGACCTTACCTACGAGACCCATTAGATTTGGAGTAGCTATAAGAACATCAAAATTCATTATACCTTTTTGAATATCTTCGACCAAATCATCTGCACCAACAATATCAGCGCCAGCTACTTTAGCCTCATCAGCTTTAGCATCTTTAGCAATAACAGCAACTCTTACAGTTTTACCTGTACCAGCTGGTAAAACTACTGAACCACGAACCATTTGATCAGCATGTCTTGGATCAACATTTAATTTTAATGCAATCTCAACTGTTTCATTAAATTTAGCAGAAGCTAGAGTTTTGACTGCATCAATAGCCTCACTAAGGTTATAAATTTTATCTTGCTCTACTTTTTTGAGCAATTCTTGAAATCTCTTACTAGTTTTTCCCATAAATTTCTCCGCATATATATTGCTTCCGTCTTTTGCTAATCAACCTGACGGTAAAGGTTTTAGTCTATTACTTCGACACCCATTGATCGAGCTGAACCAGCAATAATTTTAGCTGCTTGCTCTTTATCATTTGTATTTAAATCAACAAGTTTTTTCTCAACTATTTCTAGAACTTGAGCTTTTGTTAGTTTGCCTACTTTATTTTTTAAAGGATTATCGGTTCCTTTTGTTATACCTGCAGCCTTTTTAATAAGATCTGTAGCAGGAGGCTGTTTTGTAATAAATGTAAAACTTTTATCAGCATAAACAGTTATAACAACTGGAATATTAAATCCAACCATATCTTTTGTTCTTTCATTAAAGGCTTTACAAAATTCCATAATATTAACACCTTTTTGTCCAAGAGCTGGACCAACCGGTGGACTAGGATTTGCTTTTGTTGCAGCAATTTGTAATTTTATTTCACCTATAACTTTTTTAGCCATTTCTTGCTCCTTAAATTATCTTCTCAACTTGTGAATACAAAATATCAACAGGGGTGCTTCTACCAAAAATAGAAACATTAAGCCTAAGTTTTCCATGTATCATGTCATATTCTTCAACAATACCTGTAAAGTTAGCAAAAGGACCTTCTGTTATACGAACACTCTCACCATCCTCAAAGAATATCTTAGGTTTTGGCGCAGCTCTTTTTTGAACTTTTTCCAAAATAGTATTAATATCTTTTTCAGATAATGGTGTAGGTTTTTTAGCTTCACCAATAAAACGTCCAACTTTTGGTAAAGATTGAATCCTGTGCCAAAGAGCTGTATCAAGGTCTAAGCATGCAAAAGCATAACCTGGATAAAGAGTTCTTTCGTTGATTTTTTGCTTGCCATTTTTTATTTCAATTACGTCTTCTGTAGGAACTATAACTTCTTTTAGCTGATCTTCTATTCCATGATCTTTTACTAAATTTTCAATTCCTCTTTTTACTGCCATTTCGCTTCCAGCGTAAGTCTGTATAGCATACCATTTATGTGACATTACTTTTCCTTATATCATATAACTTTAGATAGAACAAAGGACATAATAACATCGACAAGGGCTAAAAAAAGTGATACAACAGCAACTACGATAAAAACTGCAAAAAAAGCATTTCTAATTTGTTCTTTTGTAGGATAGATAACCTTCATTATTTCCAATTTAGAAAGCTTAATATAATTTATAATTTTCTCCATAATCTTAACCTTAGTCGTGGCAGGGCAAGAGGGATTCGAACCCCCAACCATTGGATTTGGAATCCAGCGCTCTACCGTTGGAGCTATTGCCCTAATAGCTTCTTAATTAACTTTTTAATTTAACTTCTTTATGTATAGTATGTTTTTTTAATCTTGGGCAATACTTTTTAAGCTCAACTTTATCCGTAGTAGTTTTACTATTTTTAGTTGTTGTATAATTTATATCACCACTTTCAGAGCATTTTAAACCAATTTTAATTCTCATATAAGTCCTTTTCAAAATATCAAAGGGAATATTCTCCCTTTGACAAATTTTTATAAATTAACCAAGTATTTTTGAAACAACACCTGAACCAACAGTTCTACCACCTTCACGGATAGCAAAACGAGTACCTTCCTCAAGTGCTACTGGAGCAATCAACTCAACTGAAATTCTTACATTATCACCTGGCATAACCATCTCTGTTCCTTCTGGAAGCGTAATTGAACCAGTAACATCAGTTGTTCTTACATAGAATTGTGGTCTATAGTTATTAAAGAAAGGAGTATGACGACCACCTTCTTCTTTTGTCAAGATATAGACTTCACCTTCAAATTTTGTATGAGGAGTAATTGATTTAGGTTTGCAAAGAACCATACCACGCTCAACATCCTCTTTTTTGGTACCACGGAGTAGAACACCAACATTATCACCAGCTTCGCCTTGATCCATTTCTTTTCTAAACATTTCAACACCAGTAACTGTTGTTGTTTGAGTTGGCTTAATACCAACAATTTCAATTGTATCACCAACCTTAATAACACCTTTTTCGATTCTACCAGTTACAACTGTACCACGACCTGAAATTGAAAAAACATCTTCAATCGGCATAAGAAGGTCTTTATCTGTCGCACGAACTGGAGTTGGAATATAGCTATCAACTGCATCCATTAATTCCATAATTTTTGCCGACCATTCACCATCTTGACCAGCTTTTGCTTCTTCAAGAGCTTTAAGCGCTGAACCAGAAACAATAGGTGTATCATCGCCTGGAAAATTATACTCATTAAGTAATTCGCGGATTTCCATTTCAACCAATTCAAGTAGCTCAGCATCATCAACCATATCAGCTTTGTTCATGAAAACAACAATGTATGGAACACCAACTTGACGTGATAACAAAATATGCTCTCTAGTTTGTGGCATTGGGCCATCAGCCGCAGAAACAACCAGAATAGCTCCATCCATTTGCGCAGCACCTGTAATCATATTTTTTACATAGTCGGCGTGACCAGGGCAGTCAACGTGGGCATAGTGGCGTTTCTCTGTCTCGTACTCAATATGTGAAGTAGCAATTGTAATACCACGCTCTTTTTCTTCTGGAGCATTATCAATATTATCATAATCTTTTAGCTCAGCAAGTCCTTTGCGTGAAAGAACAGCAGATATTGCAGCTGTTAATGTAGTTTTACCATGATCTACGTGACCAATAGTACCTATGTTTACGTGCGGCTTGTTACGTGAAAATTTTTCTTTAGCCATCTTTTCCTCCGTATGTGATATATGTCTTTTTTCTTACCAAATTTGTATAATCATAATAAAATCATATTAACCAGTGGAGCTCATAGCGGGACTTGAACCCGCGACCTCTTCCTTACCAAGGAAGTGCTCTACCTCTGAGCCATATGAGCGAAAAACGCTTGGCAGAGATGATTCCAATTAAATAATACAAACAACTAAAAATTTTGAAAATAAAGTAAGGAATAACTGTGTTTAGTAAAATCTAGATACAGCTCCCAGTTTATTTTCCCAAATTTTGGAGCGGGAAACGGGGCTCGAACCCGCGACCCTCAGCTTGGAAGGCTGATGCTCTAGCCAACTGAGCTACTCCCGCATAACAATGGTGGTGAGACGTGGATTCGAACCACGGAAGACATAGTCAGCAGATTTACAGTCTGCCCTCGTTGGCCGCTTGAGTATCTCACCTTAAACATTAATAAACTATTTTGGTATTTTCTGGTCAAACACTGTTACAAAAATGGAGCTGGTGAACGGACTTGAACCGCCGACCCACTGCTTACAAGGCAGTAGCTCTACCAACTGAGCTACACCAGCACCTGTTTTGTGAAGTGGCAATTATATATCAAAACAAGGTAAAAGTCAAGGGAAATTTAAAAAATTTTCATAAAAATTAAAATCATAAAATACAGCCATTTAAGAATACAAATTTTTATTAGATTTAAATCCATAATACATCATTAAATATTTATGAAATATGTATAATTTTTATAGTTTTATTTTTTTTAAAAGCTAAAATTTCTATAATTACAAAAAATATATAAGGATTTAATATGCAATTTTTACCTTGGGCGATAATTTTATTACTAATTTATGTAATTTATTTTCTAATGATACGTTACGAGAAAAGAATATCGACTCTTAGCAAATTAATTGAACAAAATAGCGATGGCATTAAAGAAAATAGGGATTTGATTGGACAAAATAGATCACTTATTGAAAAAAATAAACACGATATCGAAAAAAATACAAAAGACATCATAACAAATGTTGAAAAAGTAGATATCGATTTGGAAGACTAAAGTTTCTGATTTCTTATCTAGGCTGTTAATAAATTTGCTAGAATTTTTTATTTAAGATTTTAGCAAATTATTTTTTATTTAAAAATTTTATATTTATTGTATTCTTCAGCTAGTAAAAGTTGTGTATGTATCTGTTGTGGTCGGATGTATAAAAATTTATAGTTTTTAAAGAAGAGTCTTAATTTTTTCAAAAAAATAAGTCAAGACTTTATGCGTCAAGCTGCTTCATCAAAAGCACAAGCCCTATTCTATCCTTTACATTTAGCTTACTATAAATCGAGCTTGTATGTGCTTTGACTGTTCTTAGTGTAATACCTATTTTTTCTGAAATTTCATTATTTGTTAGACCCTGATAGATTAAATCTGCAACTTCTCTTTCCCTTGAACTAAGCTCAGAGAGATCGGTCTTTTTGTCTACCTTTTCACTTTCACTATTAATATATGAGCCGGTTAGCTCACTAATCATTGCCTGAACAAATTCTTGGTAAAGCCATATATTTCCATTAAAAATAGTTTCAAAAGCATCTTCAAAGTGAGTCTTCCTCATGTGAGAATTTGCATAGCCCTTGATTCCAAGCGTAAGCAGGTGCTTGCCTTCGTTTATCGTTGGCCTATTTGAGAGTATGAGTATTTTTATATTTGGAGACTTTTCAATTATATTTTTTATAACATCATCAATATTATCTTTAAAAACATCAATATCAATGCCTATAATATCAACATCATCATTTATATGAGAAAAAAACTCTTTTCTATTATGTATAAATTTCACATCGCTATTGCCAGTAAAATAGCTTCTCCAAATATTGTTTAATGCACTATTTTGTGTAAATAAAATAACTTGCATTACCTTTCCTTGGATTATTTATATAATTCTTTCATAAATTTTTTTATTATTTATAAAAAATTCTACGTGACGACTTTCGCCATTTTTATGTATCTTGTAATCTATCGATGATAAAAATTTAGTAACCACAGAAGGTTTTTCTTCTAAAAAAATGGTCATTTCAAAAAAATCTTGTGATATAGCATATTTATAAGGGGTATTTAAATTTAAAATTCCAGGATCAAAGTCAAATTTATCCAAACTCTGGTCATAGCCTTTTATTAAAATTTTAATGCTTCTTACTATATCATCTTGAATTTTTATATTTTCAAATAGTTTTTTATGTCTACTAGCAACATCTACTAATTGTAAAAATTCTATTTCACAATCACTAAATTTAAATCGTTCAATTTCATCATTAACTATATCGCAATAATGATCATCTTTTATGAGATAGAAATTTTGTAAATTTTGAAATTTTTCAATCTCATATTCACCAAATTTCTTATCATAAAAAGCGATCTTACCCATCACCTCTCCGTTAAGGCATTTTGTTTTGCCTTTAAAATAGGCTTTAATAAATAATCAAGTATTGTCTTTTTACCGGTAATGATATCAGCTGAAACTATCATACCAACTTTTATCCTAAGCGGTTTTTCTTCACTACCAAGATAATTTTTCTCAGTTTCTATCCTAACTAAATAATAGCTCTCGCCAGTTTTTTCATTAGTCTCTGTATCAGCACTAATCTGCGTTACTTTGCCTTTTAAACCACCGTAAATACTAAAATCATAAGCCGTAAATTTAACCATCGTATCAAGCCCAGGTCTCAAAAACGCAACATCGGCTGGTTTTACTTTTACTTCGGCAACCAATTTATCCTCAAGAGGAACGATCTCGGCAATATTTTCACCAGGCTTGATAACTCCTGATACGGTATGAACCATCATTTTACTAACGATACCATTTACTGGAGATCTTACATATGTTCTTTCTACTCTATCGCTTAGACTGATTTGTGATTCATTTATCCTTGCGATCTCTGCTGAAACTTCATTTAGCTCTTTTTTTGCATTATTTTTAAATGCAAGTTTTGCTTCTTCGATCTTATTTTTTGCCTCTTTTATGGTTGATTCGACCCTTGGCACGGCAAGCACAGATGCGTCAAGCTCGCCTTTTAGGTCATTTACGCGTCTTTGAAGCTGGATATACTCGACCTCGCTAACAAGACCTTTTTTAAAGATAGGCTCCATGATAGCTTTTTCTTTTAAAACAAGGTTGTAGCTATTTTGAGTTTGAGAAATTTTATTTCTAAGCTCATTTAGCTCACTTTGGCGTTGATGGATCTGCTCTGTTAGAATTCCTATTTGCTCATTTAAGTGATCGATGTTTGAGTTGTGCAAGCTTATCTCGTATCTTATGGCCTTGCTATTGTTTGCATCTCTAGCTTCATCATAGTCAAATTCCTTATCATTCGCCTCAGCATCAAGTCTCATAAATTTTGCTTGAAGTTCGTCAAGTCTTAGCTTTGACTCACCATAACTACTCGTAAAATTTTTATTATCTAGCCTTATTAGAATTTGATCTTTCTTGACTTCGTCACCCTCTTTTACAAAAATTTGATCGACTATACCACCTTCAAGATTTTGTATCGCTTGGTTTTTTCCAGATGGGATGATTTTACCACTACCTCTTGTAATCTCATCTATCTGTGCCCAAGAGGCCCAAATAAGAAGCCAAAACATAGTTATAGCAACTGTATAGAGTATCTTTTTAGATGTAGATGGGGCTTTAGCCAAAACAGCCTCAGAAAGACTTGACATAAATTTCAAATCATAAGCATCATAATTTTTTGTTTGAAGATTAGACTTTATATCATCTACACTATTTAAAATTTTATTACTAGCTTCCTCTTGTTCTTTTATACTATTTTCAGAAATTAATCTCTTTTCAGTTTTTAGATTTTCATTTTGTTTATTCTTGATATCTTCTTGCATGATCACTTCCCACTAAGTCTTGCTAAAACTTCATCTCTTGGTCCGTCCAATAAAATTTTGCCATTATCCATAACTATAAGTCTATCAACAAGATCTAGCATCGACGTCCTATGTGTGACAAGCAACATCGTTTTATTTGCTGTATTTGTCTTTAAATTTATTTTTAACTTATTTTCAACTGTATTATCAAGAGAATTTGTTGGCTCATCAAGCAAAATAATAGGACTATCTAGCAAAAATGCCCTAGCCACAGCTATGCTTTGGCGCTGTCCGCCACTTATGCCGTCACCTCTTTCAAAAACTGGCATATCAAATCCAAGCGGATGAGCATTTACATATTCATCAACTCCGCTTACTTTAGCTGCTTTTATAATCTGAATATCATCAACATATGGCGCTTTTTGAACAATATTTTCTCTAACCGTTCCTTTAAAAAGCACAACATCTTGCGGAACGTAGCCGATGTTTCGCCTAAGATCAGCTGGGTCGATTTGATTAATATCAATACCATCGATTAGCACTGAGCCTTCAGTTGGTGAGTAAAGTCCCAAAATGAGCTTTTGTAAAGTAGTTTTTCCAGAGCCATTTTTGCCTATAATGCCAACTTTTTCACCTGGCTGAATGACAAAATTTATCCTATCAAGCGAACCTTTTGTGGTATCTGGATATGTAAAGCTTACATTCTTAAACTCAATCTTTCCATCAAAAGAATTTCTTCTAACAAATTTTTTACCTTCTGGCCTTTCAACAGGCATTTGCATAATCTTACTAAGACTTTGATATGCTGTTTTTGTCTGCTCAAAATTTGCAGCTAGTGAAGCTACCTGTCCCATAGGAGCGATAGCACGAGAGCTAAGCATAACCGCAGCGATAAGACCACCCATTGTAAGATGTGTATCTTGTATCATATAGACACCAAGAACGATGATGGCAATAGTATTTAATTGTACTAAAAAAGATGTAACAGTCGTTATCGAAGTTGTGATAATTTTTGATTTAATGCTTCTATTTGCTATCTCACCGGTTGCCTCTTCCCAGTTCCACTGTATATGTCCGCTAGCACCAAGAGTTTTGATGGTTTCAAGACTGCTAAGGCTCTCTATCAAAATTCCATTTTTTATAGCTGAAGCCTCAAATGTACTTTTAATAGCATTTTGAAGTGGATCTTTTATAAAAAATGTATAACATAAAATAGCTATCATGATAACAATTGGCACGAGTACGATATAGCTTCCTATAAAATAAGTAACTATCAAGAAAATGATCGCAAATGGAAGATCGACAATGGCTGCCAATGAGGCTGATGAGAAGAAATTTCTAACCGTATCAAACTCTTTTAGATTACTAGCAAATGAACCAACAGATTTTGGTTTATTGCTAAATTTCATATCCATAACACGCTCAAATAAAATGGAGCTCATTATGATGTCACTCTTTTTGCCAGCAATCTCAAGAAAATATGATCTTACAAATTTTAAAAAAAGATCTATGCCATAAACTACACTTACGCCAAGTGCTAAGACCCAAAGTGTCTCAACCGCATTATTTGGCACAACACGGTCATATACGTTCATCGTAAAAAGCGGACTAGCAAGAACAAATAAATTTATAATAAAACTTGCAAGAACAACATCAAAATAAATCTTTTTTGAACGTTTTAGAGTTCCCCAAAACCAGTGGTCATTGCCCGCATCAATTAGCTTTGTTGAGCTAGTATCCTCTGGAACAAACTCGCGCTTTAGATAGTATGCATAGCCTAAATATTCTTCTTTTAATTTACTTATTTCTATCGTGCTAGTACCAGTTGAAAGTTCTGGCGTTATGATATTTGCTGTCTTTTTATCTTTACTAAAAGATTGCAAGATGCAAGCTTTTTTGCCTCTAAGCATTAAAATGCAAGGTAAAACCAAAGGAGAGATTTGCTCAAGATCTTTTCTTACAAGAGTAGAAGCAAAGCCAGCACGAGAAGCAGCACGAGAAAATAAAGATCTTGAGCTTTTAAGTGAAAAAAGTTCAATTTCATCACCATCTTTTACTGGCAAGCCAATAGTTAAAGCATCAGCACTGTATGGATTATTATGGAGCTTGGTAAAAATAACCAAACATTGAAGCAGCTCATCTTTTATCTTATCACTATGCATCTATCATCCAATGTTCTTGATTTCATCTATATAAATTCCTTGCATATTTTTAATGCCAAGATCGATTAACTTTTTCTTCTGCTCTTCGCCTTCAACGCCGATTGCGATCAAAATAATGTCTTTTGAGCTTAAAACAACATCAAGTGATTGTTTTGTGTTTATTCCTGACTTATCACTTAAGAAGTCAATCAAAACATTTGACTGAATTTTTACATAATCAGGGTTAAATTCTTTTAGTTTCTCGATACCTTTTGCGTTAAGCTCGAAGTGGTCAAAACCAAATCCAAAGCCAAGTTCTTTTAATTTTTTAGTAAGCTTAACTATACTTTCTATGCTAATATCGTCTTTATTTGGAATTTCTATATAGTTTTTATATTTTGAAATTTGACTTATCCTTTTAAGTGTAGCTTCAAGTTTTGAAAAATTTTCATCTGAGTTTAATATCTCTTTTCCCAAATTTATGGCTAAATTGCCACTTGGCAGGATATTCTCCGGTAAAATTCTGGCTACCCTATTTAAGATATGAAGATCAAGCATTGCACCTAAATTTAACTCATTTACCATCGGCATGAAATATGAGGCCATACGCCATACACCATCTTTATCAACAAGCCTCAAATAAAGCTCATACTGCTCAAAATTTGAATCAAGATCAATCACTTTTTGAGCTGCAAATTTAAATTCATCCTCTTTTATTGAGTCAAAAATAAGCTCTTTATACTTCTCTTTACCAATCACTAAAGTATTTTGATTTTCATTAAATACCTTGTATGTAAAGCTTCCAGCAAGTCTTGAGCTAGCCAATGTAACGTCAGCTGAAGTAAGAAGTGTCTTGATATCAGTATTTGGTGAATACTCAACTATCGCAGCATTTACTGGATACTCGCTATCATTTAGCGCAAAATTTGCATAAAGCTTTTTAAACTCGTTCATAATTTCATCACATAGAGCCAAGAAATTTGATGAATTTCTACCATACGAAAGTACAATGAAATCATTATCATTAAGCCTTGCAACAATCGCATTTTTATCATTATGAATTGATTTTTCTTGTAAAATTTGAGCTATTTTCATTACAACGCTTTGCCATTTTTCAAAACCAAGCGTACTTTTTAAATTTATTAGATCTTTAAAACTAACAAGCAAAGCAACACCACTTGAATATTCTTCACTTGCTAGATACTCACTAAATTTAGTTTGAAAAAATCTTCTGTTATTAGCACCACTCATTGTATCTTTATATAAAAGCTCTTGATATTTACTGAGTGTGGCTGCCTCTCTCTCAAAAATGTCTTTTACTTTACTAACCATAGAGTTCATAGCTAGAACCATTTTTTTAAGATCGGCTGTAAATGGAATTCTTTTCTGAATAATAAATTTATTATCAAGTATGGCCTCAGCCTGATCTTGAACCTTCATAAGCGGTCTAAAAATAGCTTTTAAAGCGAAATATGCCACTACAAGAGTGACAATTATCATTAGAAGAAGAAAATTAAAAATATTTTTTGAGTTGGTATAAAGCTCATTGTAGGCAAGTGCGGTGCTGCCTTGAACATAAAGCGTGCCAAATTTTGCCCAGCCAGTCATAATCTCGCTATCTGCTATTGGCGCTTCAAACTTGGCTATTTTGTAAAACCACTCAGGAATATCTTTAACAACTGTTTGTTGAGAATTTTCAATAAGAACCTTGCCATCAACATCTTCAAGCTTGATAAGCTTGTATCTACCACTGTCAAACATAGAATTTATCATTGTTTGAGCCAAGGACATATCGTCTGGATCGATAATAGGTTTTAAAGCAAGTCCAAGCGAATTTGCTGTATGTCTTGCGTTTTCACCAAGCTGGTCATTAATATATCCATTTAGGCTCTTAAAATTTAAGTAGCCAACAGCCATAAAAATCATGATACCAAAAGTTATCACGGCGATCATAATTTGTTTAAATAGCGTCATAAATCCTCTTTTCCTATCCTATCTATTAGTTCCATCCACTTAGGATTTTGTTTTTTATTTCCACCTGGTATTGCTTGACCAAGACCTTCTTGTTTTGCCAAGTATAGCGAATCACCATTAAAACTATAAACTGGAACAAGGTCTGTCCTTTGAGTTGCGATTTTTATTTTACCATTTATGTTATCTAAAATTAATGGAATAGATTTTGGTGTATCATAGTATGCTAAAACCATATGAGCTTGATTGTATCTTAAGGCTTTAACATATGTAAAGTATAATTTTTGAGTTGGAATTCCTAGCTGCTTTAGTGTAAAATATTTTGCGATAACGTAGTCTTCGCAGTCACCAGCACCTTTTCCTATAAATTCCATTCTAGTAGCCCAATAATCCTTTTTGTGCCAAAGCTGCATATCATCAACCCATCTAAAAGAGTTAAAAAAGTCATTTACTTTTATTAATTTCTCTTGTTCAGTTGCATCTTGCAATGAAGTCATTAAAGAATTTAGAGCAGAAGCCCTTCTTCTTGCATCTTCTCCATAAATTTTAGCTACCTTTGCTATAGTTGTTGATTTTATAAAATCTCCAATAGCACTTGCTAATAATAAAAAAAGGACGCTTACAATAAGCGTCCAAAAATTTGTCTTGACCCTCATGGTCATTACTTTTTACATTTTTATCTTAAATCGTTTTGAATGCTGCAAGCACCTTGAATGTATCTCTTTGCAAAACCTGGTTCAAAGCTATCTGAGATCATTCCCATATTATCTAACAGTCTATATTTTGCATAAGATAGTGCTGTCTCAGTTGTAGCGATCTCTTTTAATGCAGAGTTATATTCATTTTCAGCATCAAGCAAGTTTATAAGATCACGACGACCGATTCTAAACTCATCCTGATAAGCATCAAGTGTAGCTTTAGCATACTCAACGTGTTGATTTAAGTATCCCATTTTTTCTTGGTTAAGAACATAATTTTGCCATGAAAATTCCAAAGATTCTTTAAGTTCTCTTACAAGATTATCCAAAGTTTGTTGCTCTTGTTGAACGGCAAGTTGGCTTTTTTCTTTATCTAGTTTATCATTACCTTTATTGTAAAGGTTATAGTTTAGTCTTAAAAGTGCGTCGAATGTTTGTTCTTCATAATTGTCATATAAAACATTTGAATGATCATACGCACCAGATACAACAAGATCTAGTTTTGGTAAGAATGGCGCATTTTTCTCTTTTACAACTGACTCTGCCATAGCAATATTTGATTTTTGAACTAAAAGTGATGGGTTGCAAAGAATTGCTTTGTTATAAACAGCCTCTTTTGTGCTAGGCAAAGGAAGGCTAAACTCAGGCATTACTAAATTTTTAGCTGCAACTTTTTTTCCATATAATTTCTCAAATGTAGAAAGTGCATCTTCATAGTTATTTTTAGCAGCTGTATAGTTTGATTGAGCTAAAGTATAGCGTGATCCAGCTTGTCTCTCTTCAGAAGCTACGCCATAACCTGACCTTGCTCTATCTTTAATTTGGCTATAAATTTCCTCATGACTCTTTACATTTTCTTCTTCAATATCTAAAATTCTCTTAGTTTGAAGAACTTGCAAGTAAGCATTTGTAGCATTTAATGTAAGTCTATCTGCAGCTTGTGCTACTGAATAAGCAGCTGAATCAAGCCTTGCACTTTGAGAATTTATTCTATTTTTATCAGCACCACCATTGTATAGATTTTCAACCAAAGTTAGAGATGTACCAGAAATTCTTCCATCTCCTCTTCTTGTAGAAACTCCATCATCAAGGCGTTTTTTCTCATATCCCACTCTAGCAGCAGCGTCAAGTGTTGGATAATAGGCATTCTTTGCTATTTTTAGATCTTTACCAACTTGTAGATAGTTAAATTCTGTAGCTTTTAAACTTGGATTTTCATTTAAAATAGTCTTTATAACTTGATCTAAAGTCAAAACTCCATCATCAACTTGTGCTACTGGTTTTACTTCAGTTGATATAGCTTGTTCTATATTAGATTTTTTTGTTGTTTGAGTATCAGCCACAGGTGCTTTTGCTCTCATTAAAGCATCTTTATAGCCTGATTCGTTTTGAACTTTAACTAATAGACTATTAGCTTCATCCTCAGAGACTGGAGTTGTGTCAACATATAAAAATTTTCGTCCGCCAACCTCATAGATACCTGTAGTTAGTCTGCTGTCAGAGATTTTGTTATTGACTTTATTAACAGCACTATCAATTCTAGCCTGATTATCATCTTGTGCAAATGAAGCTAGAAAAATCCTATAAGGAACATCTTGAGCAGACAGCAATGTTGCTGCAGCCAAAGCACTAATTGCTAACATCTTTTTCATAACTAAGATCCTTTTACCTTTTTTATTATTAAGTCTATACTTAAAATTTAATGCGAATTATACACCAAGAAATATTAAATGCATTTTAAATATCTTATGACAAAAAAATAATTTTTATATAGTTTTAGAAAAACGCCTTAAATTCTCGGGAATTTTCTTTAGATATTCATCAAAACACATTGCAATATTTCGTATTATCAATGTTCCAGTTTCAT